>DNIF01000126.1 GCA_003485715.1 Gammaproteobacteria bacterium | reverse complement strand
AGGCCATCTCGATGGCGGTGTAGCCGCCGCCGACCACGGCCGCACGCGCGGGCAGGGCGTCGAGGTGGAAGATGTCATCGGAGATGAGCCCGTGCCCAGCCCCGGGGATGTCCGGGCGCAGCGCCTGTCCGCCGGTGGCGATGAGCACATGACGCGCATGGATGCGCTCATCGCCCACGACCACCTCGCGCGGGGTGGACAGACGCGCCGTCCCCTTGATGACGTGGCAGCCCGCCTCGGCGAGCAATCGGGCATAGACGCCATTCAGCCGCTCGATGGCGGCGTCCTTGGCACTGCGCAGGGTCTTCCAGTCGAAGGTGGGCTGACTGAAAGACCAGCCATAGGCGCGGGCATCGACGAAGTCCTCGGCGTAATGCGAGGCGTACACGAAGAGCTTCTTCGGCACGCAGCCCAGGTTGACGCAGGTGCCGCCGAGGGCAGCGCGCTCGACGAGCGCCACCTTGAGCCCGGCCTGACCGGCCAGTCGCGCCGCACGCACGCCACCCGGGCCGCCACCGACTACACAGAGGTCGTATTTCATGCCCGCGCATTCTCCCGTCGAGCGGGCTCGGGGAGGCCCGGTCACCCGACTTTGTCCAGCACTCCGTCTCTCCGGCCGGGCAGCGCGCACACGGTTCGACGCCGCGTCCATATGGGCCGCATCTGCATGGTACTGGTTCCGAGTCCGCTGCCGATCCCTGAACCGTCCTTCGGCTCAGGGTCAAGGGCTCAAGGTCGCTGCAAGGGTCGCAGTAACCCAAGTCTGGGCAGGCGCAGGCACGGGAGGCGCAGTCGGGAGAGGCCACGTCTGACGTGCTCCTCAGGTGGCCGTGGCAGCGCGAGGGGGCCAGGACCGGGCGCGAGCTCACCGCGAGCCCGGCGGGCGAGGATCTCCTCCTGACCCGCCACGAGTTGCTGTCCGACCAGGAGCAGAGGCACCTTGTCGTGACCAAAGCGGCGGATGAGTTCCGGCCCGAGCTCCGGGGCGTGCGTCAGGCTGACCTCGCGATAGGGGATCCCTTCGCGCACGAGGAAGGCCAGAGCGCGCAGACATTCTCCGCTCCAGTCGCGGGTGTAGATGGTGACGACGGCCTCGTGATTGTCTCTGCCCACTGTCTCCGGTCTCGCTTCCTTCACCCCGAGGAGTCGAGGTGTAGTCAGCAAGGTGGCGACCAGAGCAAAGCACATCTTGAGACAGGCGGGGGTCCCCCAGCGCCGCGCCCAGGCTACGGTGGCACGTGCTATGGCCGGCGGGCTGGCGCCACGACCGGCGACGGCAATCGCGCAGCACGGACGCGAAAGGGCGCGGCCAGCGGTTCGCCCACGAAGAGCCCCTGCCCGGGCATGCGCACGCTCTTCCAGTAGGCCTCGATGAGGGTCTCGCCGCCAAGGTAGTGACGCATCAACACGAGGGGATCCGGAAACTTGTCGGCGAAATTGCAGGGCTCGACCACCGTACCGAAGCTTCCGGTCGCCCCCGCCTCCAGCCAGCGCAGGATGCTCATCTGCGGGCCATCTGCCAGCAGGCCACCGAAAGAAGTCAGGTGATCCGCGACGGCCCCGGGCAGAAAGCGGTTGCGAGCGATGTGCGGCACGCCCTGCAGGCCGATGAAGTAGAACATGACGTCCTCCTTGCCGCGGATCGGCCCGTCCTCTTCACGGATGACGAAACGCCCGCCCAACTGCCGGCGCACCTCAGCGTAGCGCGCTGCCCGCACGTTGCGCCGCTCATCCGGGCTGTGGACCAGATAGGCCGTGCCGGCGGGCAGCGAGCCATCGGCGGCGATGCCCCGATCGATGAGACGCTGCACCTCGCGCAGACTCGAACCAGCCAGGAGCATCGCCGGCCGAAAGAAGTAATCGCGCAGCGGGGCATCGCTGTCGCTGTCGAAGTAGCGGCTGACCTGCGTCGGCTCGCAACCACTGGCACAGAAGGCGGTGTCATAGCCAAAGGCGAAGGCGCTCGTCATCGACATGCAGCCCACCCGGAACGGGAAGGTCCAGGCGAGCGCCAGTGCCTGGACATGATTCGGAGTACGCCGTGCGACCTCGGCTTCCAGGGCCAGAAACTCCGCCGGGCCCATCTCCGGGCCGCGGCGCGCAAAGCGCACGTGGATGACGTTCTCGGCGGGTAGCCCACGCCGCTCGGCGTAGTAGGCCCCGCTCAGACGGCTCAGGGGATCGTCATCGTTGATGACGAGGCCGAGCTCAAAAGGCTTGAGGCCACGTGGCTCCAGCACCCTGGATGGGTCGCCCTGCGGCCCGGGCGGGCTTCGCGGCAGGAAGGGCGACGCCGCGGGCGCGGCAGCGATTGCAGGAACGACGGACCACAGCAGCAGGCCCGCCAGACGCTGGAGCAGCAAGCGGCCGAGCGGGCGCGCGCGAGGGGAGGCAGGACGGACGGGGATCATCCTGGATCAGCGTGCATCCGGCATGGCGCCCCGACCGTCCTCACACCCCGCTCTGCGGTCGCGCGGCTCAAAGCCGACGGATCACCGCATCGGCGAAGGCCTCCGTGCCGACGTCGCCGCCGAGGTCGCGGGTCCGCACCCCGTCCTCGCGAAGCACCCGGTCGATGGCATCGCGCAGGCGCACGCTCTGCTCGTGGCGGCCCACATGCTCGAGCATCATCGCCGCGGCGAGCATGAGCGCTGCCGGATTGGCGATGCCCTTGCCGGCGATGTCGGGGGCGGAGCCGTGCACGGCCTCGAAGATGGCCGCACCCTCACCGATGTTGCCGCTCGGCGCGAGGCCGAGGCCACCGACCAGGCCGGCGATCTCGTCGGAGAGGATATCGCCGAACATGTTCGGCGCGAGCAGCACATCGAACTGGTTCGGGTTCAGGATGAGTTGCATCGCGGTGTTGTCGACGATGCGGTCTTCCACCTCCACCTGTCCCTTGTACTTCTCCGCGACCTCCAGCGCTGTCTCCAGGAAGAGGCCGGTCAGCTTCTTCAGGATGTTGGCCTTGTGCACGATGGTGAGCTTGCGGCGCTCGTGCGAGATCATGTATCGGAAGGCGAACTCGGCCACTCGCCGGCAGCCGTAGCGGGTCATGATGCCGGTGGCCTCGGCCACCGCATGCGGATCGTCACCCACCGGCACATAGTGCTCCACACCCACGTAGAGGCCTTCGGTGTTCTCGCGGATGAGCACCAGATCGATGTTGTCGAAGCGGCCACCGGGCACGAAGGTGCGTGCCGGTCGAATGTTCGCGAACAGCTTGAACTCCTCGCGCAGGCGCACATTCACGGAGCGATAGCCACCGCCGACGGGGGTGGTGAGCGGCCCCTTCAGCGCCAGTGTGTTCCTGCGGATGCAGGCGAGCGTCTCTTCGGGCAAGGGATCCTCGCCGCGTTCGACGGCGGCCATGCCCGCGATCCGCTCCTCCCATACGAAGGGTGCCTCGAGGGCCGCAAGCACGCGAACGGTGGCGCGGGTGATCTCCGGGCCGATACCGTCGCCCAGGATGAGAGTGGCCGGGATGGGGCCAGTGGTCGGGAAGGTCTGCATACTTCGCACCTCGGGTCTGGGTGGTCGGGAGCCGGCCGCCGGTCAGGCGGCACAGGGTGCAGGGTGGAGCGTGGTCCGCTTGCGCGCCTAGTCTAAGCGCCTTGACCATGGCGGGGGGCGTCCGTTGCGTGTCGTTGCGCACGATATGTTGCCAGCTTGGGCCAAAACGAAGCCCTTGGGGTACGTGCCTGCGTGGCCATAGACCTCGCCGAAAGGAGATCTGCGCACCGTGACGCAATTGACTGCCTTCGCCCGCATCCGCAGCTGGCTGCGCTATCTGCGCGACGAGATCGCCGTGCTCGGGAGCCTGCTCGGCGACGGCCGCACGCCCTGGTACGCACGCCTGTTCATCGGCTTGCTGGTCGCTTATTGCCTGTCACCCATCGACCTCATCCCCGACTTCATCCCCGTACTTGGTTATCTGGACGAACTCGTGCTGGTGCCGCTCGGCGTGATGTTCGCCCGGCTGCTGGTGCCTGCCGCGTTGATGGCCGAACATCGGGCGGAGTTGCGCGGCATCAGCCCATGGCTACGCAATGCCGGGATGGTCATCGTCCTGCTGCTGTGGGTGCTGATCGCCATCGGCATCGCGTGGACCTTCGCTGTCTGGCGCTACGGCGGTTGAGAGTCGGCGGGGATGACGAAGGGGGTGAGCACGACGAGGCGCGCGGCGATGACGCCTACTCGAACAATTGCTCGACCTTCAGGCGGGCGGCGACGTTGTGCTCCTTCGGTGAGCGGCAAGGGGCGGCCGGTGCCTCGGGTGCCCGCATATCGAACAGGGCCGCAAGCTCCGCGGCCTCGCGCGGGGTGGGTGCGGAGAATCGGTCGTGCGGATTGAGTGCCACCTGAAACCAGTCGCAGAAATTCGCACGGGCGGCGTCCATCACCCGCTCCGCCACAGGCTCCATGCAGTCATTCGCCTTGCCGGGAGCGTAGTGGCGGCACTGCCGGCAGCTATGCCAGTCGCGCTGGCAGTGGGGACAGTGCGAGCTGCGCCCGATGATTTCTGGACAGGGGCTGGTGGCACCACAGGCCCAGCACTGCAAAGGATCGTTTGTCATGATTCCTCCCTCGGTCTTTCGTTGTTGTTCGAATGGCACGGATCACCACGGCGTTCGCCGCCTGTTGCGGCAACGAGGCGGTCTCATGCGACCTCCGCACCGGCCGCGTCCACCGTCTCCCCCTGACAGAGGTCGACCCCGAGTACCGCACGGGCGTTCCGCGTGGTGGCTCGGGCGAGCACGAGGGGGTTTTCGTCCCGCACCTCGGCGAGACTCATCAGCACCTGCGGCAGGTAGGCAGGGCTGTTGCGCTCGCCGCGATGCGCAACCGGAGACATATCGGGGGCATCGGTCTCGAGCACGATGGACGCGAGCGGCAACTCCGCCGCCAGCGCACGGATGCGCGTGGCAGCGGGATAAGTGAGGGTGCCGCCAAAGCCCAGCCGGAAACCGAGGTCGAGGTAGCGTCTGGCCTGCTCGATGCTGCCGTTGAACGCATGGGCGATGCCGCCGCGGACGCGGGCCCGGGCGAGCGCGCCAAGTACCTCCTCGTGAGCCTTGCGCACATGCAGCAAGACCGGCAGTTCATGCTCGCGAGCGATGGTGAGCTGAGCCTCGAAAAAGTGCATTTGGCGGGAGCGATCCAGCCCCTCCACCCAGTGATCGAGCCCGATCTCGCCCACCGCCACTGGCCGCTGCCGGGTGATCGCCGCATCGAGCAGCGCGAGGTCAGCCTCCGCATGGCGATCGATGAACACGGGGTGCAGGCCAAGTGCGGGGTGCAGATCGGCATGTCGCGCACAGAGCGCGAGCAGACCGGGCCAGCGGGAACGCTCGACCGCCGGTACCACGAAGGCAGCGACCCCGTTCATCCGTGCCTGACCGATGACCGCATCCGTGTCACCAGCAAAGGCATCCAGATCGAGGTGGCAATGAGTATCGACGAGTTGCATCGCATCCCGGCCGCGGCCGCAAGGGCCCATCCGTTGAATATAGTCCCGCGCACGCCCCTCTGCCGCGTGCGCCCGTCACACGGCATGATCCAGCGCAGACCAGTGTCATGCTGCACCCGCGCCGCGGCAACGCACGCGGGGCCCAGCCAGCTACAGCACCCGTTCATTGCGGCGACAGGCGTGATGACCGCAGCAAAACCATTCCCAGGCACCCGTTCCCACCATGACCGAATCCGCCCAACTCACGGCCAACTGTGCGGTAGTGGCCAACACCAGTCCCGACCAGCGGCGCTTCGGCGGCGTGCGGCGCCTCTTTGGTGCCGCTGCATTTGAGCGCATTCTCGCTGCCCGCATCTGTGTGATCGGCGTGGGTGGAGTAGGTAGCTGGACTGCTGAGGCGCTGGCGCGCTCGGGTGCGGGCTTTCTGCAACTCATCGATCTCGACCATGTGGCGGAGTCGAACATCAACCGCCAGTTGCACGCACTCGACAGCACGCTCGGGGCCTCGAAGACTGCCCTCATGGCCGCACGCATCGCCGACATCAACCCGGAGTGTGCGCTCGACTGTCGCGAGGAGTTCGTCACCGCCGACGCACCGGGGGCACATCTGGCAGAGCGCCTCGACTGGGTCATCGACTGCACCGACGACTACCGCGTGAAGGCGGCGCTGGTTGCCTGGTGTCGGCGTCAGCGCCAGCGGCTACTGACCGTCGGGGGTGCCGGTGGCATGCTCGACCCGACCCGCATCCGCGTGAGTGATCTCGCCCGCGCCGAACAGGATTCCCTGCTCGCAAGAGTGCGCAAGAAGCTTCGGCAGGATCACGGCTACTCGCGCAACCTCTCGCGTCGCATGGACGTGCCCTGCGTCTTTTCCCTCGAACACAAGGGCTATGCCGTAGCCGAGGGTGAGTTGCCCAGCCACCCCGGCGGCAGCGGACTCGCCTGCACCGGTGCGCTCGGTTCGCTGGTCGCGGTCACGGGTGCCATGGGCTTCACGGCCGCGGCCTACGTGCTGGGGCAGATCGCGAGCGGGCGTGGTCATCGGGGGCAGGTGACCGGCTCAGACGAGCTCGGGGTGGCCGCAGCAGAAGGGCCGTGACGAGGGCCGACAGACGAAGCGCCAGCCTGCTCGCGGACCGCCCCCTTGAATTTCCCGCGCGCCGCCCCATCTCAGTCTCCGGAGTGCCGCACCCCGATTTTCATCACGCAGGGTGTGAAAGCACCGTTCTCTGCCTTGAGGAGGCTCGATGTCCGATTCCCATGATGACCAGCGCGCTGAAGGCTCCACAGACGCTGCGCTGACGCTGCCAACTTTGTTCGACAACGGCTCGCCAGCACCGCGACCGCTACCGCCGGACGCCATTCCCATCCTGCCGGTGCGCAACGTCGTGCTCTTTCCCGATGTGGCCTTGCCGGTGTCGATGCAGCGGGCAGGCTCGGTGGCCGCCCTGCTGGCCGCCGAGGCCGCTGGTGCCAACGTCATCGGGCTGTTGCTGCAGCGCGAGGCGGAATGTGATGCACCGCGGCCGGATGATCTGCACTGGGTGGGCACGGTGGCACGCGTGCTGCGCCACATCGCCACCCCGGATGACGTGCACCATGTGATCTGCCAGGGCGACGTGCGCTTCCGCGTGCTCGAGTTCCTCGACGGCTGGCCCTTCCTCGTTGCCCGTATCGAACACATTCGCGAAGTGGAAGTGCACACGGCGGAGATCGAGGCACGCGCACTCAATCTGCGTGAGCTCGCCATCGAGGCACTGGAGTACTTGCCGCATGCCGGCAAGGACCTGGCCGGCACCTTGCGGTCGCTGGGATCGGCTGCGCGCCTGACCGATCTGGTGGCCAGCATGCTGGACATCAGCCCGGCACTGCGCCAGGAGATCCTCGAGACCTTCGACCTGCGCTCCCGCCTCGACAAGTTAATCCGGCTTCTGTCCGAGCGTCTGCACGTGTTGAAGCTCTCACACGAGATCAGCCAGCAGACCCACGAGGCCATCGGCGAACGCCAGCGCGAGGCGATCCTGCGCGAGCAGATCAGGACCATCCAGAAGGAGCTCGGCGACGACGCGGAATCCGCGGCCGAGCTGGACGAACTGGCAGCGGCGCTGGCGGATGCCGGGCTGCCCGAGGGCGCCCAGCGCGAGGCGGATCGCGAGCTCAAGCGTCTGCGGCGGCTGCAACCAGGCCAGGGCGAGTACGCGATGCTGCGCAGCTACCTCGAACTCCTGGTCGAGCTGCCGTGGGCCCACCTGGAAGAAGAACGTATCGATCTCGACGCCGCACGCGCGCAACTCGATGCGGATCACTTCGGGCTCGATCGCATCAAGCGCCGCATCCTCGAATACCTCGCCGTGCGCAAGCTCAACCCGGCAGGGCGTGCACCCATTCTCTGCTTCGTCGGCCCACCCGGTGTCGGCAAGACCTCCCTCGGCCAGAGCATCGCCGCGACCACCGGCCGACGCTTCGCGCGCGTAGCACTCGGTGGCGTGCACGATGAGGCCGAGATCCGTGGCCACCGTCGCACCTACATCGGTGCCATGCCGGGCAACGTCATCCAGGCGCTGCGCAAGGCCGGCACCCGCAATCCGGTGCTGCTGTTCGACGAGATCGACAAGACCACCGGCGGCGGTTTCCACGGTGACCCGGCGGCGGCGCTGCTGGAGGTGCTCGATCCGGCCCAGAACGCCAGCTTCCGCGACAACTACCTCGGCGTGGACTTCGACCTCTCGCAGGTGCTCTTCGTGTGCACCGCGAACAGCCTCGAGGGCATGCCGCGCCCGCTGCTCGATCGCATGGAGATAATCGAGGTGCCGAGCTATTCCCAGGAGGAGAAACTCGCCATCGCGCGCCGTTACCTGCTCGGCCGGCAGCTCGAACAGAACGGGCTCGCTGCCAATGGCTGCGAGGTCCCCGACGACACGCTGACACGACTCATAGCCGCCTACACCCGTGAGGCAGGGGTGCGCAACCTGGAACGAGAGATCGGTGCGGTGTGCCGTGGCGTGGCGATGCGGGTCGCGAGCGGCGAGGCAACACCCATTCGGGTGACACCTCAGGCGTTGGACGACATCCTCGGTCCGCCGCGCTTCGAGCAGGAGTTGGCCCTGCGCACCAGCGTAGCGGGCGTTGCTACCGGTCTGGCATGGACACCAGTCGGCGGCGATATCCTGTTCGTGGAGGCCACGCGCGTGCGCGGCAGCGGGCGGCTGATCCTCACCGGTCAGTTGGGCGAGGTGATGAAGGAGAGTGCGCAGGCGGCCTGGTCGCTGGCCCGGGTGCAAATGGAGGCCCTGGGCCTGACCGACGACCTCTTCGAGAAGCACGACCTGCATCTGCATGTGCCGGCCGGTGCCACGCCCAAGGATGGCCCGAGTGCGGGCGTGGCCATGTACCTCGCCATCGTGTCGCTTCTGACCGGGCGTCCACTGCGGCACGACATCGCGGTCACAGGCGAAGTGAGCCTGCGCGGTCTGGTGCTACCGGTGGGCGGCATCAAGGAGAAGGTGCTGGCGGCGCTGCGTAGTGGTGTTCGCACCGTGATGCTGCCGGCGCGTAATCGCAAGGATCTGCACGACATCCCACAGGAGCAGCGCAGACGCCTGCACTTCGTGTTCATCGAGCATCTCTCCGAGGCCCTGGAGGAGGCGCTCGGGATCGAGTCAGCCGGCATGAGTCCAGCGGATTCGGGCGCGCCGCTGCCAGGCACGAACCTGACCGCGCACTGAGATCGCGTTGCCGGAGGAGGATGAATCGCGACAGTCGGTGCTTCGTCGGCTTACCAGCGGTAACGCAGGCCGGCAGAAACCGCGTACTCCGACTGCCCGGCCGCGCGCAGGCGCGCGTCCATGTCCGCATGCAGTTGCAGACCGGCCGCCGTGTCGGGTTGGCTCGCCAAGCCAAGCCCGATGACGGCGGCGTCGGCCTCGACCTCGATCCCCTCGACGGCGAAGCGGGCGGCCGCAGGTGCGCCCCTGAGCCGCCCGGAGAGCAGCGCCACGCGATCCCCGAGCTCCCGCTGCCAGCCGGCCCGTACATCCACGGCGATGCTGGCGAAGGTCTGCCGATAACGCATGCCACCCTCGATGATGCGTGAATCGAGCGCCGCCACCCGCCCGTCGAGGGCGATGTCGGTGGCACCGGATTCCACCAGGGTGAGGGCCCCGGTACGGGCCAATGCCAGCGCGGCATAGGGCGCGAAGCCACTCTCGAACCACCAGGCGACTTCGCCGGTCGCGAAGGCCTGCCATTGACTGGGTGCGGCACTGAGGCTCGCCGTGCCCAGTTGGCGTCTGCTGTCGAGCCACGCATGACCTGCCCCCAGGGCGAGACGCCAGTCGACGGCCCCGGCCCATCCGCCGGCATAGACGGCAAAGGCCGGCAGCGTGCCGGTCACCTCCCCCTCCACGCCGTCCTGCTGCGAACGCAGGCGCTGGGCGGAGAAGCTCGCGCCGAGGCGCAAGGGGGCGTCCTCGCCACCCCAGCCAGCGCCGACCACCACACCATCGGCCGAGTGGCTGAAACCGGCCACACCCGGTCCGTCGCCGTGGCGCGAGCCGCTGGCGATGCCATCGATCCAGAGCACCGCGCCGGCCCCCGGGGCCTCGCCGGCGGCCATCCCCTGCGCCTGCTGCATGCCGCCGTTCGCGAAGCGACCGCCGGCCCGGCGCAGCAGGATGCGGGCGAGCTGCTGGCCGGAGGCCATGAGGGCGCGGGCGGCGGCGGTGTGGCCGACGCCGGCCAGGGCCTCGAAACGGGCATTGGCCTGTGCCGCGCTGCTGCCAAGGGTGTCCGTGACCAGGGCGGCCAGACCGGGTGAGTCCTGGGCGGTTCCGAGCCAGGTCGCGACGGCACGCTGGTTCGGCGTCTGCCCGGGCAGCACGAAGCCATCGGCGCGCCGGGCAAGCGCCAGCCGCACCGTGTTCGCCTCATGGATCAGCGCGGGGTCGAAGAAGGCGAGATCGCTGGACACGCGATCGAAGCGCCCGCTCACCCCGCCGGCGGCCGTGATGATGGTGTACTGCGTGAGTGGGGCGTAGGCACCCGGCTGCGCGATCACCCGCACCGTGCCCCCGGCGATGTTGACCGTGCCGCTGGCCTCGATGCGATCCGCCCGCCCACCGGCATCGACCTCCACCTCCAGCAATGAGCCGGCGGCGAAGTCCGCATTGCCCACCGACAGGACGCCGATAGAGTTGCCTGGGGTCACAGTGGCACCGGCGGCGACCGCGAGCGCGCCAGCGATGTCGCCGGCACCACCCAGACGTGCGCCATCGGCCACGCGCACCGGGCCCGCCACCGCGCCGTTCAGCACGACGGCTCCGGCCTGGACCGCCAGCCCGCCAGTCGCCGTCACCCGGCTCGCGGCCCCGAGGGCGAGTGTGCCGCTACCCTGCTTGACGAGTTGGCCGGCCCCGGAGATCTGCCCATCGAACTGGGTGCTGGAGCCGTCGCCACCCACCTCGATCCGATCCCCCACCTCGACCTCACCCGCACCCGTCAGCGAGCCGAAGCGGCTGGTGACGGTCTGGAAGGTTGCGGCGGCGGCCACCGTCAGCCGCCCGGGAGAATCGAGCGCACCACGCAGCACGCCGCCCTCCACCACGGTGCTGCCGCCATGGACGTTGCGGCCCGACAGGACCAGCAGGCCAGGGCCACGCTTGATGAGGCTGCCGCTGCCGCTGAGCGGGACGGGCAGGGTCACGTTGGGCTCAGCGGGATCGGACTCGAAGACCACGGTGCCGGTGATGCCCCCGGCAAGCCCACCGGGGTCGAGGGACGTCAGCGCGATGCGTGCGGCCAGCGCCTGACCGAAGGTCGCCGTATCGAGACCCCGATTGAACATGAAGTAGAAGGGGCGGCTGTCGCCGAGCCCCTCAGCCTGGAGCAGGAACTCGACCAGGTAGGCACCCACCGGACCACCCAGCGCACCATCCGGCCCCTCGACCAGGAAGTCGTGGTGGGTATGCAGGGCGCCGGTGCCATCGGTGGCGTCGATGATGAGGCTGGCGTCGCCCCGAATGCCGGCGGTGGTGAAGACGGTGCTCGACTCGGCGAACTCGGTCACCGTGCAGAGCGGTAGCCCGCCACAGACCGCTGGATCGGTCGAGAAATTGAGGTCCTGCCGCAGGCCACCCGCAAGGCGCAGACGCGCATCACCCGGCACCGTCACCGACCAGCCCGGGCTCGCCGGATCCCAGAACTCGAGCGTGCCGAGGGCACGGTAGCGCAGCAGCAGATTGGCTGGCAGATCACCCGGCGCGGATCGGAAACCGGGGTTGTCGCTCCTGAACGGGCCGCCCTGGAAATCGCCGAAGTCGGCGACGAAGATCTGCTGGCCACTGACCTGATCGAGTGGCAGCGTGCGGCCCTCGAAGCCCAGGGCCGCGAGCACCGCCAGGCGGTCACAGCCGGCGAAGCCCTGCACGCAGAAATCGGTGGCGAGGCGCCCATTGGCCACCGATACGGCCACGTCGATGTGCAGGGCCGAGGCGGGCAGGGCCGCGAGGCAGAGCGTGCCCCTAAGCCAGAACCCGATGAGGCCCGTCCGCAGACGGCACCTTGCAAGCACCGTCCCCATCAGTACTGCACCCTGAGGCCCAGCATCACTCTGCGTCCTGGATCGGGGGCGAAGCTGCGCAGGAAGGAGGTGGCCTGGCGGATCTCGGCATCGAGCAGGTTGGCGGCCTCGAGGAACACCGTGGCCTCGCCGCGCTCCGGCCGGCGCAGATACCAGGCGAGGTCGAGGTCGAGCTGATTGAAGGCAGGGGTGGGCGGTTCGAGCAGGCCGGCGCGATCCTGGCGAAAGGCGTGCTGCCAGAAGAGTTCGCCGGCGAAACGATCCGGCAGCGCCACCGTGAGCGCGCCACCGGCACGCAGCGGCGGCAACCGCGGCACATCGCCAAAGGCGCGATCCCGGAACTGGCCACGCACGTAGTCGGCCTGCAGGCGGGCATCGATGGTGAAGCCATTCGGTCGGGCGAGTGGCAGATCAAGCACCGCCTCGAAGCCGTGAAAAAGGGCATCCCGCTGCTGGAAGGACTGCACCGGCAGGCAATCCGCCAGCACGGTGCAAAAGGCCTGAAAGCGCCCGAGTTCCACATTGTAGAGCAGCGGCCGGCGGGCACCGGTGGCAGGATCGATGGTCGCGAGCCGTGGATCGAAGCCCAGGTAGATGAAATCGCGGATATTCCGATGGAACAGATTCAGCGTGAGCCCGAAGTGCCGGGTCTCCCAGTCAAGCCCCAGTTCCAGCGTGCGTGCGGCCTCTGCACCGAGCAGACGATCGCCCACCTGATAGGTGCGGGTCGCGTGATGCGGGCCGAGCGCCAACAACTCCTGCACATCGGGGGCGCGCTCGACGTGCGAGAACTCGAAGCGCCATTCGGTCTGCTCGCGCCGCCAGGCGAGCGCTCCCGTGCCGGTGAAGGTGCGGAAGTCGATGGCATCCGGCAGCGTCACGTTCAGGCCATCCGCGGCGCGGCGCATGCGCTCCACTGGCCTGAGCCCGGTGAATTCACGCCGCAGGCCGAACTCGAGACGGAAGGGTTGCAGATCCACCACGTTGGTGAGGAAGGCCGCGAGCATGTCCGAGCGCGTCTGCGGCACGAAACTCTTCTCGCCCGTCGCACTGAAATCGCGGTCGATGTAATGCAGACCACCCTCGCCCGACCAGTTGCGCGCAAGTCGATGCTGGGCCGTGGCACGGGTCTCGGTCACATCATTGACGAAGTGCGTGACCACCCGTCCCGATTCGATCTCGTCGTGCTCGTATTCCGAACGCAACACCTGCAGACCCAGGGCATCGATGCGCGCGATCGGCTCAAACCACTCGCTGCGAAAGTCGTAACGCTGCTGGCGGATGTCGATATCGATGGCCTCGAGACCGGTGCTCGGCCGACCAGGCTTGACGTGGGCGGGCAAACCGCTCGAAGGCAGGCCATAGCGGTTGGCAAGCGTCTGCACGGACAGGCCCGCATAGCCCCATTCCGGTACCAGCGAGAAGCCAAAGCTGCCGCCCTGGGCGTTGAGGTCGGAATTGCGGATCACGCCCGGCGAGTTTTCGAACTGCGCATCCGGGCCGAAGACCTGACGCACGGCGGCCTCATCCAGGGCGAGGCCGGGGATCTCGGTGAGGCCGCGCTCACGCTCGAAGGCATCGGCATGCAGCGCCAGCAGGCCCACGCCACCATCCAGCCGCACGGCCGAGGTGCGGGCCTCGTTCACCGGGTCGTAGCGCAGCTCCAGCCGACCCGCGAGCGGCTGCTCGGCACGCCGATCCGGGATGCGTCCGTCGATCACGTTCACCGCACCGCCCTGGGCGCTGCTGCCGAAGAGTACGGTGGCGGGGCCGCGCAGGATCTCGATGCGATCGGCCAGGATCGGCTCCAGCGTCACGGCGTGATCCGGGCTGGCGGCGGCGGCGTCGTGACTGCCCATACCGTTGCCCATGGTGCGCACACGCACGCCGGAGAGGCCGCGAATCACCGGCTGGCCCACGCCGGGCCCGAAGCCGGCATTCGCCACCCCCGGCTCGCGCTCGAGGGTGGCACCCAGGGTGTCGCGGGTCACGCGGCGCAGGGCCTCACCCTGGACCACGCGCTTCGGAGAGGCGTCCGGCGGGGGCACGTCCCCGAGGATCTCGACGGCCTCGAGGCGATCTTCCGGCAGATCCCGCGCCCACACGACGGTCGGGACCAGCAGTGCCGGCAGGGCGGTGAGCAGCGTGAAGACGTATGGGATGGCGTGGGGCATCGGTGACTCGGAGAGCTTTTGCAACTTTATAACATCAGATGCTATAACGTTACGGCATCACGAGCCATCTCTGCCACATCTTCAAGGAGTTTTGCCATGCGCCTCCATACCCTTGCCACCGCCGTGACCGCGGCCCTCGCCCTCCCCCTGTCCGCCTTCGCCGCCAGCCACGGCCATCCGGGCCACGCCGGCGACATTGGCCTCGCCATCATCGATAACCAGCTCACCCTCACCAACCACACCTACACCGACCTCTTCACCGGTCATCATCTGGTGGAGGCAGATTTCGGTGATTTCGCCTATGGCGCGAATGCCACCGGCAATCCCGGCTTCGCCATCCATGCGGGTGTGCTGCCCAACCATTCCTTCCTGGCCCTGAAGCCCATCGGCAACCTGAGCTTCTGGGACGGATCGAACTGGGGCGCCGCGGCCACCGGGACGAACCTCAAGGTCGAGGACATCCGCCACATCGATTCCTTCTGGACTGCGGCGGGCACCAGCGGCGATCCGGCCGTGATCGGCTTCACCGGCCCCGGTCTCGAGATCCATGACCACGTGAAATTCAACATCTCCACGGGTGCTGCCGTAGGGGCCTATCTCGCAAGCTTCGTCCTGATCAACGTGGCACCGACGGCCGGCGAGCTCCCGGTCCCGGACCTCGGCAGCCCCCTCCACCTGGAAAGCCGGCCGATCTCCATCGCCTTCAACTTCGGTCTGGGTCACCATGCCTTCGAGTCGGCGGTCGAGGCACGGCTGGTGCCGGTGCCGGCGGCGGCCTGGCTCCTCGGCAGCGGCCTCATGGGCCTCGCGGCGGCGACCCGTCGGCGCTCTGTGGCAGCGGCCACCTGAGCGGGCGGCGACGTTCAGTCCGCACAGCAGGGAGGCCCGGCGGCTCGGGCCTCCCTGCTGCTCCTCCCTCAACGCCGTCCCTGCCGGCGGCCCCGTCACTGGAGATCGATTGCATGCGCCCGAACCCATCCTGCCGTCGTAGCGCTGCCACACCGTGGCTCTTCGGCTCTGTCCTCAGTGCCTCCCTGCTGGGCCTGACCCCGGTGGCGGCCGTCCCATTGCACGCGGGCGACATCTTCCCGCTGGTGGAGGCGGGTGTGATCCGCATCGCCAACGGGGCGACCGTCAGTGCCACCTCGGCCACCACCCACGGCGTGCTGGCGGCCTTGGCCGGTCAGCGCTTTTTCAGCGGCGACTTCGGTGACATCCGCGGCGGTGCACTGGCGACCGACAACCCGGGTTTCGACTGGCGCAGCGGGGTATTTCTGGGCGACAGCGGGTTTCCCAATGGCTCGCTGCTCGGTCTGCAGGCCGTGGGACAGCTGGGCTTCTGGAACGGCAGCACCTGGGTCGCCGGCCCGGCCGGCTCCACGCTGTCCGTGGATGACGTGCTCGGTCGGCGCGTGAGCTGGACCGGCAGCGGCGTCAGTACCGATCCGCACGGCTTCATCGGTCAGGCCTCCGGAGGCAGCATCCACTCCCACATCAATTTTTCGGTCAACAGCGGCAGCCCCGTCGGTGCCTGGCTGGTCAACTTCCGGCTCTTCTCACAGGTGGCACCGACCAATCTCTTCAACCCACCGCCGCCCGGCCCGGGCAATCGCAGCCCCGGGATCGCGGACTCCGCACCCGTGACGCTGGTCTTCAATCGGGGTCTGAGCGCGGCCGGCTTCACGGCAGCGGTGGACAGCCTGCAGCTCCCCCCTCCCCCAGCCCCGCCAACTCCGCAACAAGTGCCCCTGCCGGCGGGCGCTCTATTGCTGGGCTTCGCCCTGCTCGCTTTTAGCGCCCGGCGCCAGCTTGAGCCGACGCGCGCGTGCGAAATCTGCTGAGCGGGAGTGGGAGTTCGCAGCTCGGGCGGGGTGATGGCCGCCGGAGCGGGCAGTTGCCCCGCTATTCAAAGCGGCAGCAGCCGGATCGCGTGAACCGGGCACGTTCCTCTCCTGATATCCTCCGGTGCTTGGTGGTTGTCATTCGCCCACCGGCCCCAGAA
>DNIF01000142.1 GCA_003485715.1 Gammaproteobacteria bacterium | reverse complement strand
TCGAGGCCCAGGTCGCGGCGCTTGCGCGACTCGCCAACGATGTCGAGCGCCGGGTGCGTGCGGGTGAACTGGCGCGGGCCGATCTGCTGGCCGCCCAGGCCGAGCATCTGGCGGCCTCGGCGTTGCTCACCGATGCGCGCCAGCGCCTGCGCGTGGCACTCGCGCGCTGGACCCTGCTGACGGGGTTATCGGCAGTGCCCGAGCTGACGCTGACGCCGACCCCACTTGCCGCTGAGGGATCGCCAACGCCGCATCCGGAGTTGCTACTCGCCAGCGAGTCCACCGAGCTGGCACAGCGGCGTGTGGAGCTGATGCGTCGTACGCGTCGCGACCCACCCGAAGTGACGGTCGGTGTGCGCCGCGAGCGCGATGGTCGGATCGAGCCGGCGCAGGGCGGTGTTCTCGTCAACCTGCGTCTGCCCTTCGGTAATGCCGCCCGCAACCGGCCGCTGGAGGCGGCGGCGTTCGCCGAACTGGACGTGGCCGAGACGCAGGAATTGCGTCTGCGTGAACGCCTCGAGAGCGACATCGCCTCCGCGCGTGACGCCGAGCGTGCGGCCGAGGTGCAACTCGAGGCGGAAACAGTCCGTGCCCGCCTGCTGCGCGAACGCTCCACCCTGATCCACAAGTCCTTCCATGTCGGCGAGATGTCGCTGCCCGATCTGCTGCGCGCCCTGGCCGCGGCTGCCCTGGCCGAGACCACCGTCGCCCGACAGACCGCGGCACTCGGCCTCGCCCGCGCCCGCCTCCAACAAGCCCTCGGAGTCCTGCCATGAACCTGCCTCTGAACCGCAAACCCTGCCGCCATCTACCAGCCGCTGTCCTGTCATGCCTGTTGCTGGGACTGCATCTGCCGGCCGTTGCCGCCCCCGGTGCCCATGGCCCCAATGGTGAGCATCTGGACGACCCGACCGCGACCCACGCCGCGGCGGCCGGGCCGCAGCTCGAGGCTCGATCCGCGCGGTTCGAGCTCATGGCCACGCTGCATGGCAACGAGCTTTCGGTGTTCGTCGATCGCCGCGACACCAATGAGCCGTTGCTCGCGGCCGTGCTCGAAGTGACCAGTGGCGATATCCAGGCGAGGGCCACCTTCCACGCCGATCAGGGTGACTACGCATTCACTGACCCAGGGCTGCTGGCGCTGCTGCACAGCCACGGCCAGCACACGCTGACCTTCAGACTGATTGCAGGCGCGGAGGAAGACCGGATCGAGGGCACCCTGTTGAACGCTGCCAGTGGCGATCATCCGCACGACCACGACCACGACCACGGCACGGAGGCTGCCGGCAAGGATCACGACCACGGCGCGGAGGCCCCGGGCAGCGATCACGGCCACGACCATGGCCAGAAGACCGACGCTGCGGCCCGGCGCGAGGACCGAGGGCCGGAGCGTGCGGTCTGGATGGGTGCCGCCGTGGCCGCCCTGGGTCTCGTCGGTGGCCTCTTCTGGTGGCGTCAGCGCCAACGCGGCGCGGGCAGGCAGCGGGGAGACCAGCAATGAGCCCTGCGTTCTGGCGGCCTCGCCTCTCTGCGGTACACCGATTCCCGGCGACACTCTGCCTCTGGCTGCTCCTGTTGCCACCACTGGAGGCCGCTCCGGGTGCGCATGGTCCTGGTGGTGAGCACCTCGACATACCCAGCCTCGCGGTGTCTGCCGTCAGCCCGACTCGCCTGCCTGATGGCAGCGTCAACCTGCCCAAGCTCGCCCAGCGGCGCATGGCAATCCGCACGCTGCTGACAGCGAAGTCCGCAGCCGCGGCAACCTTCCAGTTGCCTGGTCGAATAATCGTGGACCCGAACGCCAGCGGTCGCGTGCAGGCCGTGCATGCCGGGCGGATCGAGGCCGGGCCGAAGGGCTTGCCGGTTGCCGGTCAGTCGATACGGCAAGGCGATGTGCTGGCCTACGTACGCCACATCGCCGAGCCGTATGCCCGCGGCGCGCAGCAGGCGCAACTGGCCGAACTGCGAGCGGCGCGGCAACTGGCCGAGAGGCGTGTGGTGCGACTCGAGGCGCTGGAAGGCACGGTGCCGCTGAAGGAGATCGAGATCGCGCGCAGTGATGCGAAAAGCCTGGCGGAGCGTGAACGCAGCATTCACGCGAGCCTCGGGGTGCGCGATGTGCTGGTCGCCCCGGTCAGTGGGGTCATCGCCCGCGCGGATGTGGTGCTGGGCCAGATCGTCGAGCCACGTGCCGTGTTGTTCGAGGTGATCGACCCGGATCGCCTGCTGGTGGAGGCCACCACCGCCGACGTGGCCGTGGCGGTCCGTGTGGCGAGCGCGTCGTTGCAGGGCATGCCCGAGGTGAGGTTGCGGCTGCTGGGCGCCGCGCGCTCACTGCGGGACGGTGTGCTGCCCATCACCTTCGCCGCGAGCCCGGTGGAAGCGGCGGCAGGCGAGTCAGCGTCCCGCCCCATGGTTCTCGCCATCGGCCAGCCGGTCACGGTCCTGGCGCAGACGGAGGACCGCATCGAGGGCGTGGTACTGCCGGCCGCGGCTGTGGTTCGCAGCGCCGCCAATGAAGCCACCGTCTGGATCAAGACGGGTGCCGAGCGCTTCAGCCCGCAGCCAGTGCAATTCCGCGCACTGGACGCGAGCAGCGTGGTGGTGACACAGGGACTCGGCGCGGATGACCGCGTCGTCGTCGAAGGCGCAGCGCTCATCGCGCAGATCCGCTGAACGGGGGCAAGCATCGTGTTCAACTGGATTGTGCATTACAGCCTGCAGAACCGCCTGCTGGTGTTGGCGGTAGCTGCACTGCTGCTGATCTACGGTGCGGGCACGGTCCGGCAGACGCCGGTCGATGTCTTTCCGGATCTCAACAAGCCGCTCATCACGGTGATCACCGAGGCCGGCGGCATGGCACCGGAGGAGGTCGAGCAACTCGTGACCTTCCCGCTGGAAACGGCCCTCAACGGCATGCCTGGAGTAACGCGCGTGCGCTCGACCTCGGGCGTGGGGCTGTCGCTGGTCTACGCCGAATTTGATTGGGGCAGCGACATCTACCGCA
>DNIF01000205.1 GCA_003485715.1 Gammaproteobacteria bacterium | reverse complement strand
CCGACACGGTCCAGATTCATGCGTGAAGTCCTCGCAAAGTTGCAGGTTGGGGCGAGGATCATCCCATGGGTGCTGCCGGGTGTCATGGGTTACCGGAGACGGGGAGGCGACCTGGCCGCGGCCGGCACCGGGCCGGAATCACGCCGCGCACGATCCTCGTCAACCGGGCGTGCCTCGTCTGGAACCCGTCACCGCCGCCCGGGTCGCTGAGAGCGTGAAAATATCCCGTATGAACATGGCTGCGACTGGTGAGCGTCCGTGGGGTCGGCAAGTCGGCCCCGGTCGCTTGCCTCGCCGTCTTCTGCTTGCCCTTGGGCTGACGCTTGGTCTCGCACCGGCCATGGCGCTCGACCTGCACGCGCCGGTGGAGATTGAACTCCCGGACATCGGCGATTCCACGGCGTCGGTCCTGTCGCCGCGCGAAGAGCAACGCATCGGTGAGGAGCTCACGGCGGCCGTGCGCCGGGCCGGAGCGATGATCGAGGATGGTCCGCTCGAGGATTATCTCAACCGTGTCGGCCACGACATCGTCGCCAACGCCGAGACCACGCAAGGCTTCAACTTCTTCTGGGTCAACGACACCCGCATCAACGCCTTCGCAGCGCCCGGTGGTGCCGTCGGCGTGAACACGGGCCTCATACTCAACACCCAGAACGAGAGCGAATTCGCCTCCGTGCTCGCGCATGAAGTAAGTCACGTGACCCAGCGCCACGGGGCGCGTTCGATCGAGGCCCGCGGCAAGCTTTCCGTGCCGATGGCGGTCGCCATGGTCGGTGCCATCCTCGCGGGCCTGGCCAACCCACAGGCCGGTCAGGCCGCCATCGCGGCGGTGAGTGCGGGTAGCCAGCAGCTCGGCATCAATTTCACCCGTGCCAACGAGAAGGAAGCGGATCGCATCGGCATCCAGGTACTCGCGCGTGCCGGCTTCGAGCCGCGCGCCATGGCCGAGTTCTTCGAGCGTCTGCAGATGGCCAATCGCTACAACGATCCCGCGGCCATCCCGGAATACCTCCGCACCCACCCGGTCACCCTGAACCGTGTCGCCGAGTCCCGCTCGCTCGCCGCCCGTTATCCACCCGTGCGACTGCGCGACGAGCGCGAATTCCACCTGATGCGCGCCCGCACGCAGGCCTACTCCGCCGATCGACCGGAGGACGCACTGGTGATGTTCGAGACCGCCCTGCGCGAGGGCAAGCATGTGGACGAGCTGGCTGCGCGTTACGGTTACACCATCGCCCTCATGCGTACCGGCAACTTCGATCGCGCGCGCGCAGAGGCCGAACAGTTGGTGCGCGACCATCCGAAGCGTTCCGATTTCGGCCTCGAACGCGTGGAGATCGAAAAGCGGGCCGGTCGAGCCGAGGTGGCCTGGAAACTCATGGAGGAGCTGAACGCACGGCACCCCAACGATCGTTCGGTGGTGCTGGAGCGGGCCGATCTTGCACTCGCCACCGAGCGCTATGACATCGCGCGCCGTATCCTGCGCGACTACTCCTTCCGCTTCGAAGTGGATGCCCGCTACTTCCGCATGCTGGCCCAGGCCGAGGGGCGGGGTGGCTCGCTGGTGGAGTCGCGCATCGCGCTGGCGGAATACTACTTCCGCCTCGGCGATCTGAAGCGCAGCCTCGAGCAACTGCGGCTTGCCCGTGAGGGCGGCGCGGTGGACATCTATCAGCGCAGTCGTATCGAGGCACGCTCCCAGCAGTTCGAAGTGTTGCTGGCCGAGCGGGCCGAGCGTGGCGGTGGGATGTGAACTGGCCTGCACGATGCGGGTGCACCGATCGGGAGTCGGGCAGGTGGCCTTGCTGAATCACCGCTCTGGCCCGCGTGCAGCTTGCGCCACGGCGTGGGCCGGAGTCCTTTTCCTGCTGGTTGCGCATCCCGGCCTTGCCCAGGAGGGCGGCAAAGACGGCGCTCTTGCCGAGACCGCGGCAAGGGCAATCGCCTTCGAGTCCGCGCGCGGCAACTGCCTCGCCTGTCATGCCATCGCCGACGGTGCCCCGGCCGGCAACGTGGGGCCGCCGCTGTCCGGTTTGGCCCTGCGTTTCCCCTCGCGCGCGGCGCTGTACGCCTTCTTGTGGGACCCGCGTGCCACCCGACCACAAGCGATGATGCCGCCCTATGGACGCAACGGCATCCTCTCGGCCCGTGAGCTCGCACTGCTCACCGATTGGCTGTGGACCCTGTGAACGGCGCCCGCGAAGGTGGCCGTGCCGGGGTGGGCGGCAACCCATCGGGATTTTCTGTCGGGCGACGTCGCTGGCTCGGCGGGCTCGTCAGTGCGCCGCTCGTTGCCTTGCTGCCACTAATGGGCGTGCGGCAGGCGCTGGCCGCCGTCAGCGAGCGTCCGCGCGCGGCCTTCCGTGCCCGCACGCTGGCGGAGGCAATGGTCGCCTTGGGCTTGGCAGATGCCCCACCCACTGGGGGCCTGCGTCTTGCCGCCCCGGCCAAGGCCGAGAATGGCGCCGTGGTGCCGCTCAAGATGGCTTGGGAGCAGTCGCCGCGCGCGCTCACTGTGCTGTGTGCGGGCAATCCGGTGCCGCTCATCGCCCGTTTTGAACTCTCGCCCCGGCTGCGGGGGCACCTCTCGACGCGTATCAAGATGGGCCAGACGGCGGACATCACCGTCATCACCGAGGGACATGACTCCGCCCTTGGCCGGGCCGATCTGCCGGTCGAGGTCACCATCGGAGGCTGCAACTGATGTCGCCAGCCGCTATGCCCTTGCGAACGGCCGGCCCACGCTGATGGCGGCTTCCCCCAGCATGCGGATACGCACCGAGTGGCGGGATGGCGAATGTCTGCTCCGCCTCGCCGTGCGTCATCCGATGGCACCCGAGCGCGAAAGCGAGTCCGGGGCGCGCACCCCGGCACATTTCATCGAACGCATCGTGGTGAGCCACGGTGGCGAGACGTTGCTGGTCGGTCACTGGGGGCCCGGGATCTCGCAGAATCCCTATCTCGAGTTCGCCTTCACCGGTGCCGCACGCGGGGACGAGATCGTCATCGAATGGCAGGACAACCGGGGTGGTGGTGATCGCCTCGTTGCGCGCCTGTGAGCCCTTTCTCGCGGCAGTGCTGGCACACGCCGCGTGGGGCAGCGGTGTCCTCCGCTGGCGCTAGCCACCGCACTCGCTGGCCGCTCGGGTGCCGGTGGGGCTGGCTGCTGGCCCTGTTGCATCCATTCCACGCCGCGCTGGCGGATCCGCCTGAACCGGATCCGATTCGAACGGTGCAGACTGAACTGGAGGCGCTTTATCGCGCGCGCCTGCCTGGGCTTGCCAATCTGCATGACCTGGCCCGAGGGGTGGCGGCCCTGGATCCGCAGGTGGCCGAATCGCAGGCGGCGATGGCGGACTTCCCGCCCTGGGAGCCTTTCGTGGCCGATGGTGAGGCGCTGTGGAACACGCCCTTCGCGGATGGCAGCAGTTATGCGGCCTGTTTCGCCGTCCCAACCGCGGCGATCCGGCCTGGCTACCCGCGCTTCGACGAGACGAGCGGCGAGGTGGTAACGCTCGACCTCGCCATCAACGCCTGCCGAGTGGTGCATGGGTTGACCCCGCTGCGCCATGGGGGCGAAGAGCTCAACGCCCTGGTGGCCTTTCTCGGCCATGCCGCGCGAGGTCACGCCATCGCCATTCCGCAGCCCGCGTCGGCGGCCGCAGAGGCTGCCCTCGCGGATGGACGCGCGACCTTCTTTGCCCGTCGCGGGCAACTTGAACTCGCGTGCAGCGATTGCCATGTGCAGGCCGTCGGTCGCGTACTCCGCGATGTGACCCTCGGTCCGGCCATCGGTGTCGCCGGTCGCTTTCCGGTCTACAGCCTCAAGGCCGGGTCCCTCGCCAGCTTGCAGGCACGCTTCCAGGGATGTTTTCGCGTAGTGCGCGCCGCCCCGCATCCGCTTCAGTCGCGCGCCTGGCGCAATCTGGAGTACTACCTGAACGCGGTCAGTCAGGGCTACCCGATTACCGCCCCCGGTCTGCTGCGCTGAACTTCGACGGTGGCCGCCGCAGACGCGACACTTTGTCGCATGTCCAGGCGCACGCGGCGGGTGTAAATAGCCTGCCCTCCTTGAAGGCTCCGATGGGATACGACGGACCATGCTCGCCGCGCGCGCCACCGCACTCTGGTTCAGCCTGTCGGCCGGACTCCTCCCCTTTGCGCTGCCCGTAGCTGCCGAGCCGGCGGCGACGGCCGAGCCGGCCACCACGCTGACGCCCATCGTCATCACCGGTCGCGCCTTCAATCCGCCGAACGAGCGACCACAACTGGACGTGCCGGCGGTCACGGGCAGTCGTCTGGGTCTGACGCCGCGCGAGACCCCGGCCTCCATCACCATCATCGACCGCGCGACGATAGAAAAGCGCGGCGATCACACCACCCAGCAATCGCTCGAACGCGCCCCCGGTGTGCTGGTGTCCGATCAGCCCGGCTCGGCCGGCAGTGTCTGCA
>DNIF01000084.1 GCA_003485715.1 Gammaproteobacteria bacterium | reverse complement strand
CCGCATCCTGGACTGGAGAGGCGGATGAGCACTGAGCACAGGATCGTAGTGGTGGGTGGTGGCGCAGGCGGGCTCGAACTCGCTACCCGCCTTGGCAATCGGCTGGGGCGCAAGGGCCGCGCCGAGGTAACACTGGTCGACGCGCAGACTTCGCACCTATGGAAGCCACTCCTGCACGAGGTCGCGTCGGGATCGCTCGACGCCAACCAGGACGACCTGAGTTATATCGCGCAGGCACATTGGAATCACTTCCGCTTCCGCCTCGGTCGTCTGGCGAGCATCGATCGAGAGCGAAAGATCGTCCACATCGACCCCGGTCTGGACGAGTCCGGCGCCCCCATCAACCACGCCCGCAGCTTTCCCTACGACACGCTGATAATCGCCATCGGCAGTGTCGCCAACGATTTCAGCGTGCCCGGAGTGGCGGAAAACTGTTTCTTCCTCGATTCGCGCCAGCAGGCCGAACGTTTCCACCAGCGTCTGCTCAAGGCCTGCTACCAGGCGAACAGCCAGAGCGAGCCCTTGCGCCCGCACCAGTTACACATCGCTATCGCCGGTGCCGGTGCCACCGGCGTGGAACTCGCGGCCGAATTGCGCGACGCCGTGCACTTCCTTGCGAACTACGGCTTCGAGCGCATCAAGCCGGAGCGTGACATCCGCGTCCACATCATCGAGGGTGCCAACCGCGTACTGCCCGGCCTGCCGGAGCGCATCTCGGTGGCCACGGCCCAGCTTCTGGAGCGCCTCGGCATCACGCTGCATGTCGGCGAGCGCATAGCGGAGGCCACGACCGAGGGCTTCCGCATGCACAGCGGCTTGTTCATTCCGGCGGAGATCCGCATCTGGGCCGCCGGGATCAAGGCCCCGACCGTGTTGCAGGGGATCGGCGGCCTCAAGACCAATCAGCTGAACCAGCTCGAGGTACGCCCCACCCTGCAAACGACGCTGGACGACGACATCTACGCCATCGGCGACTGTGCCGCCTGCCGCTTGCCCGGCAGCGACCGCAACGTGCCACCACGGGCCCAGGCTGCGCACCAGATGGCGACGCTCGTCGGCAAATCCATCGAGCGCAAGCTCGCCGGCAAGAGTCTGCCGGAGTTCCGCTACGTGGACTACGGCTCGCTGGTGAACCTCTCGCACCACGGCACGGTGGGTGCCCTGATGGGCAACCTGATGAATCGGCCGAGCAAGCTCTTCATCGAGGGTATCCTCGCCCGCATTACCTACCGCTCACTCTACAAGCTGCACCAGATCGCGACCCTGGGCTGGCTGCGCACCATCTCGCTGACGGTCGCCAACTTCTTCGCGCATCGTGGCAGGCTGCGGTTGAAACTGCACTGAGCGCCACCGGAACGGGTCGCGGCATTTGCGGCTTGGGGATTGCGCGCTCCGGTCATCGCCGCCCGCACCCGTCATCCCCCCGGCACCCGTCATCCCCGCCCGCGCCCGTCATCCCCGCGTAGGCGGGGATCCATCTCTTCCCCAGCGACGGCGCACCAATCAGCAGCGGGCGGGACGTTGCATGGGTCGCTCCCGGCGCTGCGGGCAAGTGTTGATCCGGTATGTTCAGCCGCCCAGGTTGTACTTCTTCATGCGGTGACGCATCACCATGCGCGTGATGCCAAGCTGGCGCGCCGCCTCCGAGACATTCCAGTGCGTGCGGTGCAAGGCACTCTCGATGAGCCGGCGCTCGGCCTCATCGAGGGTAAGCCCGACGACCGACAGACCGGCACCTTCCTGCGCAGCCTGAGCTTCGCCGGTCGACGCACTGCCCTCGCTCGACAGCAGGAGATCGGCGGCATCTACCCGTCCGCCACCGACCAGCAGTACCGCGCGCTCGATGACGTGCTTCAATTCCCGCACATTGCCGGGCCAACGGTATGCCTCAAGGGCAGCGCGCGCGCGCTCCGTGAACATTACCGCCGGCAGGCCGTAGCGCGTGGCAGTCGAAAGGGCAAAATGATCGGCGAGCAGGTGTACGTCACCACCTCGATCGCGCAGGGCCGGCATCGCGAGCGTCAGTACGTTCAGGCGGAAGTAGAGATCAGAGCGGAAGCTGCCTTCGGCTGCCAGACGTTTGAGATCCCGATTGGTCGCAGCGATGAACCAGGCCTCGGTGCGCCGCTCGTGACTCGAACCCACGCGCCGGAGGCTACGCCGCTCGAGGATCGCGAGTAACTTCGCCTGCAACTCGAGCGGGAGTTCCCCCACTTCATCGAGAAACACCGTGCCATCGCCAGCCGCCTCGATGAGACCGATACGTTCGCCCATCGCGTGCGTGAAGGCGCCCTTTTCGTGCCCGAAGAGCTCAGCCTCGATGAGGTCCTTGGGCAGGGAGGCGCAATCCACGTGCACGAAGGGCCGATCCTTGCGCGCTGACAGCGCATGCAGCATGCGCGCGGCCACGTCCTTGCCAGTGCCGGTCTCGCCCAGGATGAGCACTGTCGGCGGAATCACATCCGCCTGTCCGGCAAGGCCGCCGATGCGGGCGGCCTGCTGGCGGATAGCAGTCATTTTCGGATCTTCGCCGAGCCAGATCACCTCCGGATGCTGCGCCCGCTCGCGCGAGCGGGCGCGCGTGAGTTCTTTCGCGACTTCCTCGCGCACCAGCACCTTTTCCACGTTGACTTGCAGCTCGTCGAGGTCGATGGGTTTCTTGAGGTAGTCGGACGCGTTGAGCTTCATGGCGGCGACCGCGTCTTCGAGTTCGCCGAAGGCCGACAGCACCAGCACCGCGGCCTCGTTGCCATGCTGCTCCCGCAGCCAGACCAGGAAATCCAGCCCGGAGCCATCCGGCAGACGCATGTCGAGCAGGATGAGATCGGGCACGCGGTCATTCACCGCCCCGCGCGCACTGCGAAGGTCACCCGCCACGACACAGTCATAACCCACTCGAGAGAGTCGCTTGGCGACCGCACGCGCGAAGATCCCCTCGTCCTCCACGATCAGGATGCGACGGCCGACACCGCCATGGTCGCCTCTCTCTCGTCCTGCCGTCCCCTCGCTCTTCATGCCGCGTTCTCTCTCCCAGCGCTGATCGTCTCCACGGGCAAGACCGGTGCCGCCAGCGGTGCCCGTATCACCACCTCAGTGCCGCCACCGGTAGCGGCCTCAAAGGCGATGTTCCAGCCATGGGCCTTGCAGACCTTGAAGGCAACGGGGATACCGAGGCCTGTGCCCATTCGCTTGGTAGTCGGGCCCGGCTCCAGCCCCCCGGGCTCGGGCCGGAAAGGCATCCCGGGGCCGTAGTCCCGGATGCCGAGGCGCAGCCAATCGCCTTCCACCCGGCAGGAGATCTCGATCCGGCCGCCCTCCGGACTGGCATCCACCGCGTTGGACAGCAACCCGTAGATTGCCTGTTCCATCAGGTCCACATCCACGGGCACCTGAGGATCAGCATCCCAGACAGCGCGCACGATCTCGACACCACGCGCGTCGAGTCGCGGCGCAAGAAGGGTTGCGGCGGCATCGAACATGGCCGTGGGACTCATCAGCATCGGTGCCGGTTTGAGCGGATGCAGATAGGAGACGAGTGCACTCACCCAGCGGCCGAGGCGGTCGACCGTCTCGATCAACATCTGCCGGATCTCGATTTGCTCTTCGGCCTCGGTATTTTCATCGAGCAGTTGCGCCGTAGCCCGGATGGACGCCAGCGGGTTCCGGATGTTGTGCGCCACCACCGGCACCAGCGCCCCCAGCGCCGCCGCCCGTTCACTCTCTACCAGAGCCTCCCGGCTGCGCTCGAGCTCCTGCGCCATGTGATTGAAGGCCTTCGCGAGTTCGCACAGCTCGGTGACACCTTCCTCAGGCACTCGTACGTCGAGCCGCCCAGCGCTCATTTCGCGGGCGCCCGTGGTCAGTGCCGCGACCGGGCGCACGAAACCACCCTGGATGCGGTGACGCATCAGGCCCAGCAACAGCACGGCCAGCACGAACGGCACACTGATGCCCCACATGGCTATGCCGGTCCAAAGCTGCTCTCGCTCGACGAGCTGTCGGGTAGTGCGTCCCAGCAGCGAGGCGAGGTTGTCGTAGTCGAGCTCGAAGCCACCGACCAGGCCGCGCTCGTAGGCCGGGTCGAGCAGGCGGATGGGAGCAACTTCCGCGGCTGGGTAGGGATCGACGAAGATCCGGTTCATGTCGAGCTGCAGGCGTCGGTAGGATTTCTGCAGCGCCTGCACGGCTTCATCCTCTGCGCGCGACTCGGTGCTCTGTCGCAGCACGTTGAAGTGCCGGTCGATCTCGCGCGAGAAGCGGGTGTAGACGCCGGCCGCACTGGCATCCCGCAGCAAGCGCGCCCAGGAGATCTCCTTCACCTGCCGGAACAGATTGGTTCGGATCTCCTGCGCGGCGTTGGTCATTCGTGTGATGCGCAGTGACTGCCGGGAGGTCTCCTGCCAGTAATAGGCAGAGACACCGGCGAGCAGTCCCGTGAGCACGACCAGCAGGAAAAGGGCCAGTTCGTGCGTCAACAGGACGTGCTTGAGGGAGCGGGAGGCGGGCATGACTCTGGAGTATACGACCGCAGTCAGAGGCGAACTGCTGCACCTACCGAGACCGACATGGGTAGTGCGCCCGCCGACGGCTTGTTGCTGTGCGAACACGCGTGGCAGCGGCCGCCGAGGGACGTCCAGCCCGGGCAGGCGGGGGTCGGCCCGGGCTACCGACGCGGGCGCTGGAAGACTGGTTACGCAGGACCACCCGGCTGGTCGATGAGAACCAGTCGCCGCCAGGAGCAGCTGACCCGCACCTGACGCACAACCGCACTTCCACTGTATTTCAACGAGTTACGGCTTGGCGCTACGCGGCATGGACGACTGGCACGCGAACTGCGACCGAGGGAGTGCGTGGCGCCCAAGGCGACCGCAGAACCTCAAACCAACGCACCACCAAGGAGAGCAAACATGGCCTGGACGACCCCTTCCTTCGCTGACATCCGCTTCGGCTTCGAAGTCACGATGTACATCGCCAACCGTTAATCGACGGTCGGTTTGCAGTCCAGAAGGCCCCGCCCATGCGGGGCCTTCGTCTTTCAAGGGGTCTGCTCCTGCAGGTTTGAACCTGGGTAGCGCGCGCCCTTTTCCGTGCCGGAAGGTCCGATGCTGCCGCGACAATATGTCGCACCAGCGCGCAGAGACGCGCTGATAGAGTCCGCATGACGAACTCGTCTGGCCAATGCCTCTTGGCTCCAGCGCGCTCGCAAATCGCCAACACCGGCCATCCGGTGCACTGAACGAACGCGATGTTCTCGACCCACGTTCCCGGGATTGTGGCCGACAGTGATCGGCTCCCGAGGAAGAGCCACGGAGACTCCCACGTGAACTACCACGCGATCCATCGCCATTTCGCCTCCCTCACCCTTGCGGCAGCGCTACTGGCCGTCATGCCGGCAGCCCAGGCCGCGCCCTTCTACGCCGTATCCGCCACCTTCTCCGATGGCGGCATCCAGCGTCAGACCACCTTCCAGCGGCGCTTCGACTGGGCGGGGACCAACGTGACGAACTTCCGTGGTTTCCTGTG
>DNIF01000288.1 GCA_003485715.1 Gammaproteobacteria bacterium | reverse complement strand
CCCGCTACGCCGATATCATCATTGAGGCGCGTGATCGGATGATCCGAACCGAGGACTGGAAGTTGGTCTACCTTCCGCTGGAAACGGGTGCACTTTGGCAGCTCTACGACCTCCGCGTGGACCCTGCCTGCCAGAACGACGTCGCGGCCCAGCACCCCGAGGTGCTGGCGGAACTCAAGGCCGCACTCACGGCGTGGATCGAGCAAGACCGGGAGCGGCACATGGTCGATGATCACGTAGTGCGCGTCGCGACCGTCTGACGGAGGCAAAGTCATGGCACACCCCGGGAAAGGTGCTGGCGGTACCCCCATCGAGGTTCGCCTGCTCAACGCCGATGACGATCTCGCTGCCTGCGGGCAGATCATCGCGGGGGTCTTCTCGCTGGACCCGGTGGCCGTCGCGGACTGGCTGACCAAACGTCTGGTCGACAACACCTGGCAGCAAGACCTCGCCGCGCCCGGGGTCGTGGCGGTCCAGGATGGTCGTATCGTGGCCTTCCGGGCGCTGTTCGCACAGCGCTGGTGGATAGAGGGCAAGGAGCACACCCTGGCCTGGGCCGCCAACACCTGCATGCCCGAATCCCTGCGCGGCTGTGGCCTGGGTACTCGCATGGTGGATGCGGGGGGTGCCGTGGCACCCATCACGGCCAGCAGCTCCTCGGGCCTGGTGACGCAACCCATCTACCAGAAGCTCGGCTACCTGCCGCTAGGCAGCGACAACGACGTCCACGACCTGCGCGTCGCCTTCCGTCCCTCGCTCGCCAAACGCATCGGTCGCGCACCGGCGTGGGTGGTGGGCTCATTGCTCGATGCGTTGCGCCCGCTCCCCGGTCATACCCCACCCGGCTGGCGCATCGAACCCTTCGAGTATGCCGACGCGCGTTTCGACACGCTCTGGCAGGAGACGCGCGCTGACTGGCCGGCTGCGCGGCTGCGGGATGCTGCGGCGCTGAACGAACGCCTTGTGACCCACGCAACGCAGGCGCTTTCGCGGGTCGCCCTGTTCGATCCCTCGGAGCGCTTGCGTGGTTTTGCCATCTGGCATGTGCACCAACACGACGCACACGTGAGTGACGCCGTGCTGCGTGACGCCTGGACAGCGCGGCACGACGCCACAGCCATCGAGGCCATGCTGGGGCTGCTGTTACGCCACTGGCGTCGCGCAGGAGTCGCGCGCGCGCTCATCGAAGTGGCCAATCCGCTCATCACACCACTGCTGGCCAGGCTCGGTTTCACTCACCGGCCCTCGCACGGTGTGCGCTATCAGGTTCTCGCACGACCCGCGCTCGCCGAAGCGACACTGACGGGCTGGTTCCGCAGTGGGCTCGACGGTGACTACATGGATCTCGCCGATCCGGCTATCCATTGAGTACCCATGAAGAAAACTGCTGGCCGTCCCGATAGATCAGGCCGTCATCCCCGCCCCCGACAAGGGCACTCGGGGGCAGGCTGCGGTGGGGATCCAGTCCTGCCCATGCACTGGATGGCGGCCTGCGCGGGCATGACGAAGTGCTGGATTCCCGCCTCCGCAGGAATGACTGAGGGGCGCCTTCAAGGCCCTCTCCCCGTGGGAAGGGGGTTGGGCTGAGGGTCCGGTCCCCAAGGCACGTCCGTTTTGCTCACGCACTCCCTCGAAGGCCGCTCACGAAGCCCCATGCACACTTTCAGAGTTCTGACCCATGCGTGACCTCGTACTGTTTGCCCTCATGCTCGTTGCCTGTGGCTACACGCTGGCACGCCCCTGGATCGGTGTGCTGATGCTGGCCGTGGTCAGCTTCCTGAGCCCGCAGATGTTCACCTACGGCTTCATGCGCACCTCCCCGATCTACTTCGTGGCCTTTGGCGTGGCCTTCGCAGCCTTTCTGTTCGCCCGCGAGCGGCGTGCGATCCCGTCGGACTGGCGTGTCGTCACCTTCTATCTGCTCTGGACCTGGTACCTGGTGACGACCCTCGATTCGGTCATGCCACAGTACGCGTGGATCAAGCTCGAGGAGGTCAGCAAGATCTATCTCCCCCTGATATTCACCCTGATCCTCATCACCAACCGGGAGCGGCTGCTCGCGCTGATCGCGACCATTGCCGTATCCATCGGTCTCGTTGCCGTCAAGGGCGGAATGTTTGCCATTTCCAAAGGCTTCAGCCATCGCGTCTGGGGACCGGATGGGACGATGTATGGCGGCAACAACGAATTCGCGATCGCCACCCTGATGGTGATCCCGCTCCTGCTCCTGTGGCAACGCGAGACCACGTCGGCACGGATCCGGCTGGCCCTCATGGGGGCCGTCCCGCTGTGCTTCGCCTCGGCCCTGTGTTCCTGGTCGCGCGGCGCCCTGCTGGCGATGACCGCGCTGGTCGCGCTGCTGATTCTTCACAGCCAGCGTAAGTGGCTGGCCGCCCCACTCATCGGGATCGGTGCTGTACTGGCCGCCGGCGTACTACCTGCGGAATGGTTCGGCCGCATGCACACCCTCGAGACCTACGACGAGGACGCCTCGGCCATGGGCCGCATCACCACCTGGACGGACGGCATCAATTACGCATTCGCCAACCCGATCACCGGTGCGGGCTTCGATGGCTGGCTGA
>DNIF01000189.1 GCA_003485715.1 Gammaproteobacteria bacterium | reverse complement strand
TCACCGGCGAGTACAAGTGGGAAAAGATGGAGCGCTTCGCAGTATGGGGCGGCACCCTCGCGACCGGTGGCGACCTCGTGTTCTACGGCACGCTGGATGGCTTCCTGAAGGCGCGTGACTCCGACACTGGTGATCTGCTGTGGAAGTTCAAGCTGCCCTCCGGCTCCATCGGCTACCCGATGACTTACCGTCACAAGGGTACCCAGTACGTCGGCATCAACTACGGCGTCGGTGGCTGGCCGGGTGTCGGTCTCGTGTTCGACCTCAACGATCCGTCTGCCGGTCTCGGCGCGGTCGGTGCGTTCCGGCAGTTGGCGCGCCACACCCAGATGGGTGGCGGCTTCATCGCCTTCTCGCTGAACGGCAAGAGCGTCTACACCGAGGATCCGACTGTCGGTGAGTGGGCCAAGTAACAGCGGCCTGATGCCCGAGTAAGACTCTCCGGGGTGTCCGTCAGGGCGCCCCGGAGAGATCCTCGAATCCTGACGAATGAACGTATGCCAGGCACCACTACCGAGTGCCAGGAGCAGAAGGTAAATGAACAACATCCACATTCGCGTGCGTACGCTGCTGTCGCTTGCGGCAGGCGTCGCCCTGTCATTCCAGGCCACCGTTCTCAGCGCAGCCGAGCCCCTTCGTGTCTGTGCGGCAAAGGACGAGATGCCCTACTCCAACGCTGCCGGCGAAGGCTTCGAGAATCGCCTGGCCGAGCGCGTTGCCGAACTGCTCGGTCGGCCGCTCGAGATCGTGCAATCGGATCGCGCTGCGATCTATCACGTTCAGGAGTATCTGAACGCCGGCAAGTGCGATGTCATCATGGGACTCGATTCCACCGACCCACGTGTGCTGACCACCAAGCCGTACTACCGGGCGTCCTACTTTTTTGTCGTGAAGCGCGATGGTGGGCCCGACATCCACGACTGGAATCCCGAGGCTTGGCAGAAGATCAACAAGGTGGCCTTTGCTCAAGGCAGTCCGGCAGAGGCGATGATCCGGGAGGTCGGGCTGTTCGAGCGCAACCTCAGTTACATCTACTCATTGATCGGATTCAAGCCGAAGCGCAACGAGTACATCCGCTTCCAGCCCTCACGACTGATTTCCGAGGTCTCCAGTGGTGTGGCCGACGTGGCGATCGTCTGGGGCCCTGAGGCGGCACCTTACATTGCCCAGTCGACTGTTCCGCTTGAGATGCGTCCGGTACCCGATGGTACGTGGCAGGGCAATCCGATCCTGTTCCAGTACGAGCAGTCGATGGGAGTGCGAACCGGCAATGAAGCGCTGCGCGATGCGCTCAACCAGCTCATTGCCACTCACGGACCCGCTCTCAGGCAGGAATTGGTGGATCTTGGTATCCCCGTCACTGATCCGGACGCTGCCCGTGTCGCTGCTGCTCCGCATTGAGGGTTGCTGAACGGAAACTGCCGTCTTACTCACGCAGGGAGGTTCATGACACCCATTGAGGGTAGCGCCGCCCTGTTAACCGTCGATTGAATCCAACAGGATGATTCTGATGCTTCGCGCCTTGTCGCTGTCCGGCCTGCTGGCCTTTTCGCTCTCTACTCCGAACGCCACTGCAAACGTCGTCTTTCGCGACACCATCACCGGTGCTGCAATTGATCTGTCGGTCGCCAAGAAGGGTCCGGAGACTGACGCCGTCAAGCACTTCATTCAGACCGGCGAGAACCTCTACGTCGGCAACGAAGAGGCGGCAGCCGCAGGTGGCCAGCACTTCCTCACCGCCTGCTCTGGCTGCCACGGTCACGAAGCCGAGGGCAAGCTGGGGCCGGCGCTACGCGACGACTACTGGACCTACCCGAAAAACAAGACCGACAAAGGTCTGTTCGAGACCATATTCAATGGTGCCGCAGCGATGATGGGCCCCATGCACAAGATGCTCACAATCGATGAGATGCTCCAGGTCGTTGCCTGGATTCGCCACGTCTACATCGGCGACCCCGATAAGGCGGACTGGCTGACCGAGGAGCAACGCAAGGCTGCCGCCGCCAAGCCGGCTCCGCAGCCCGCTGCGCACTGAGAGCACTGAACATCAAGACCCAGCACAGGCTGGGTCACGTGAGTCGGTCGGTCGGCCCGTGGTAATGCGCCGACCGACCCACTGAAGTCACCGCCCCGGACCCGGGGCGGCAGACGGGAGGCTGGAGGCAAGGTGGTCGGTCATGCGCTCGAGTGGCCCCTCTAGGCGCGCGTCCGTCTACCTGAAGTCCGGCATCAACCATCAGGTCGGAGACGACCGTCAGGGAGAGTGTCATGAAAACTTCTATTGCAACGAGACTCGGGAGCGTGGTCTCCGCTGCGCTCCTCGCCACGGTGAGCGTCGGCGTCCAGGCCTACGACGGCACCAATTGCCGTGCGCCCGGCAACTGCTGGGAGCCGAAGCCCGGTTTCCCGAAGGTCATCGCGGGTTCCAAGTGGGACCCGAAGCATGACCCGGCCGAGCTTGCCAAGCAGTCCCAGGCCATCGCCGGCATGGAAGCGCGCAACGCCAAGCGTTCGGAGCACTTCAAGAAGACCGGCAAGTGGGTGTACGACGTCAGCAAGCTCTAAGGCGCCATTCTCTGCTGCTGTAGGGCCTGCGCGACCCGATTGACTTCGGGTCGCGCAGGATTTTCGCATTCCTCAGGAAGTGCCCGCGCGGAGAGTCCCCCCGGTGAATCAACAGACGCAGCCGCTCGCCGATGCGGAAGCGGTAGATTGGCTGCACAAGGCAGAACGGCTCCAGGAAGAGGTGGCTTCGGTCATCATTGGACAGCCCAAGGTGATCCGACTCCTTGCGGTCTCCGTCTTCGCCCGCGGGCATGTCTTACTCGAGGGTGACGTCGGAGTCGGCAAGACGACCATCCTGC
>DNIF01000150.1:6292-11710 GCA_003485715.1 Gammaproteobacteria bacterium | reverse complement strand
GTGGGTGCGCAGCAAGGTACGGGTGTGGATGTCACGAATCTCGATGCGCTGGGCGTAGATGCGCACAAATACCTGGGAGCCGATGCTGGCCGGGCGCGCGGCGTAGCTGCTGTGATCCACCCGCACGCAGCTGTCGTCGCAGACGCTGCGCACCGCCTCGTCGAAGTACTGCATGCCCAAGAGCGGCAGGGGTTTGAGGTGGCGGCACTCCTCCTCGAACATGGCCGGCACCTCGGCGATCTCCGGGTTGGCAGCCAGCGCCTTGAGCCACTCGATCTCGACCTTGATGCGGTTGCGAATCAGACTAAACTCGGAAAAGTGGGCGCACAGCGGCTCGACCTTGGCGGCATAGCGTCCGTCGAGCGGGGAAAGCGCCGTCAGGGCGCCAAGACTGGACATGGACATGGGAACACGGAGTCGAATGGAAAGCGCTCATTTGATCAGCGTGCCGCAAATTCCCCCGCTGCGAGAAATGGCTGGGTATAGTTGCCGCATGGAAATCCGGCTCGTCGCCCAACTGAACTGCAGCGCCGCCGAGGAACTGCGCTGCGAACTGAGCTTCGCCTTGGCCATGCTCGGCATCCCGGAAAACTTCCCGATCCAGCAGAGCAGCGATGCCTCGGTCAATTCGCCGCGCCTGTTCATCGACGGGGAGCTGGTGCGCCCCTGCCTGCCCGATCATGGCCAGGTTGCCTGCAGCGCCTGCCTGACCACGCACAGCATCCCCGACCGCGAGATCGTGCGCTGGCGCCTGGCCCATTTTCTGGGTCGCAAGACGGTACTGTTCATCTGCTCGGGCAATGCGGTGCGCTCGCAGATGGCCGAAGCCATCGCCAATCATTTTCTCGGCAAGGAGTGGACCGCCTTTTCGGGCGGGCTGTTTCCGCTGCCGCTCTGGAAGCCCGTGGCCCGGGCCTTGAAGGAAATCGGCATCGAGTTGAACGGCAGCAAACCCAAGCACATCGATCTGTTCCTCGGCTGCCGCTTCGACGTGATCGTTTCGCTGTGTTCGAGCGCGGATGAGTTCTGCACCGCCTTCCCGGGCGCGGGGCGGCGCAAGCACATGCCTTTCGACGACCCGCTCACCAGCCCTTTCTTCGGCATCGGCGACCTCGACCGCACCCGCAAGTTGCGCGACGACATGCGCAACCGGATCCTTCCCTATCTGGAAAGCAACGCATGAAGCTGCGCGAGATTTTCTCCGCGAAACAGCTTGGCTCCCTGCTGACGTCCGCCAAGGGCGAGCACCAGGCGCGCTATGCAAGCTTCCGCGCCCTGCTCAACCACAATCGCGCCGCGCTGCGCGCCATGGCCGAACTGGAACAGATCTACTACAGCGACCATCCGGTCGACGCGCGCACGGTCAGGCAGCACCATGAAGATCTGGTCGAACATGTGCACGGGCTGGCCACCGCGTTGAACGACCTGACCGAAGACAGGTTCTCCGACTTGCCGGAAGCCTGTCACGCCATCGAGGCACGGATTGCGAAAGAGCTGGCGCCAAGAAGGCAGGGAAGCGATGTCGCGCCCATTCTCGCTCTGGCAGAGATTGGTCCCGACCAGTTGCCTGCGGTCGGTGGCAAGGCCTTCAATCTGGCGGTGCTGAAGAACCTCCTGAAATTGCCGGTGCCCGAGGGCTTCGTCATGACCACTGCGGCGACGGAGCATTTTCTCGCTGACGGCGATCTGAAGGACAGGATCCGCGAGGAACTGGCGCAACTGTCTCCCAAGGACATCGGCGCACTGGAAGCCGGAAGCGCCCGGATCAGGCAGATCGTCATGGATAAACCGGTGCCGGCCGACCTGGCCGCGGCCATCACCGCCGCCTACGCCGAACTGGAAGGCCGGACTTGCCCCGGCGTGCGGATCGCCGTCCGCAGCAGCGCGGTCGGCGAAGATGGCGAATCCTCCTTCGCCGGACAGTATTCGACCGTGCTGAACGTCACGCGCGCCGGATTGCTCGATGCCTTCAAGCGCGTGGTCGCCAGCAAATACTCCCCGCGCGCCATTTCCTACCGGCAACTGCTCGGCCTTGACGACGAGGACACGCCGATGTGCGTGATCGGCCTGGCGATGATCGACGCCCAGGCGAGCGGGGTGATGTACACGCTCGACCCGGCGACGGGGAACGCCGCGCAGGTCAAGATCGGCTCGCTCTGGGGACTGGGCGAGCAACTCGTCGACGGCGACGCGACGCCCGATGCCTTTCTGGTCGACAAGGACAGTGGCATGATCGTCGAGCGCCACATCGCCAGCAAGGCGGCGCGTCTGATCGCACTCCCCGGGGGCGGCACCCGGCTCGAGGAGATGCTGGCGGATCAGCAAGCCCGCCCATCACTGTCGGACGAAACCCTACACCAGCTTTGTGCAGGTGCGCAGCGCATCGAGGCGCACTACCGGTCCGCCCAGGACATCGAATGGGCGATCGATGCCGGCGAACGCCTCTACTTCCTGCAAGCCAGACCGCTGCGTATCGAGCCTGCAGCCGTTGCGGAACCGGAGGTGGATCTCTCCGGTCTCGACCCTCTGCTGCACACCGGCATAGCCGCCTCGCGCGGTATCGCTGCGGGGCGGGTGTTCATCGCACACAACGCGAAGCGCCTGGCCGACATTCCCGATCACGCGATTCTCGTCACCCCCACGGCCTCGCCCGCCTTCGCGGCCATCATGGGACGCATCGATGCACTGATCACCGACGCGGGCAGCATCACCAGCCATCTCGCCTCGGTGGCGCGCGAGTTCGGCATTCCGGCCATCATGGCAGCACGCAATGCGACGACGCTGCTGCCGCCGGGTGAAACGGTCACCGTCGTGGCGGAATCCCGCGTCGGCGTGGTGCGTGGTGTCGTCGACGCCTTGCGCGAACGCATGCGGCCGGCGAAGAAGCGCTACGTCGACAGCCCGGCGCACCGCAAACTACGTGCCCTGCTGGACCATGTTGCCCCGCTCAACCTGACCGACAGTCGCGCGCCCGACTTCAGCGTCGCGGGATGCCGAACCTTCCACGATGTCATCCGCCTCTGCCACGAGCATGCGATGCGCGCGATGTTCGACCTCTCGTCCGCGGCCGCTGGCGCCGGCGCGACCGTCAAGGTCGTCACGCATCTTCCGCTCGCGGTATACCTCATCGATCTCGGCGGCGGGCTGCGGGAAGCAAGCTCGGACCGCCGCTCCGTCGCGCCCGCGGACTTCGCTTCCCTGCCGCTGCAAGCGATCTGGCAAGGCATGACGCATCCGGGCGTCAGTTGGGAGGGCACTGTCAACTTCGCGTCGAGCCGTTTCATGTCGATCATGGCGACGATCGCCACCTCGGAACTCGGACCGGAACCGGGCGGCGACAGTTATGTATTGGTCTCGCACGACTACATGAACTTCAGCGCGAAGTTCGGTTACCACTTCGCGACGGTCGATGCGCTGTGCGTCGCCGACGCCAGCCATAACTACGTCAGCCTGCAGTTCGCCGGCGGCGCCGGCAACTTCTTCGGTCGCTCGCTGCGCATCCGCTTTCTCGGTGCGGTACTCGAACGTCTGGGCTTCGAAGTCGCGTTGCAGGGCGACCTCATCGAAGCCACCTTCAGCCGGCACGAACTGGCAGCGACGCAGGATCGACTCGACCAGCTTGGACGGCTGCTCGCCAGCTGTCGGCTGCTCGACATGACCCTGGCCAACGAGGAAGCCGTCGACACGCTCGTCGCCGCGTTCATGGCGGGCGACTACGATCTGCTCAAGCCGCGCGACGCCGCGCAGCCGGACAACTTTTATATCCAGCAGGGCCACTGGTCGCGCCAAACCCGCGACGACCGGATCTGTCTCTACCAAAGCGGCCGGACGTCCGCCAGGCCCGTCTCCGGTGCGCTTTCCGGCCTCATCGGCAAGACCATCGGCGCCTCGTATCAGGAGCTGCTCGACAGCATCGGCGCCTATCTCTATTTCCCGCTGGCGATTGCCAAGAACAGCGAGATGGCGGATGGCGGCGTCGCGGTCGAGCTGATGCCCGAGGGCGGCATCATCGACCGTGCCGGTGGCATCATCTTCGGCCTGAAGAATGCGGCGAACTATTTCGTCTTCCGCATCAACGCGCTCGAACACAACGCCATCCTGTTCGAATTCGTGAATGGCAAGCGCAGCGAGCGCGGCAGGGCGGCGCTCGTCGTCAGGTCGGGCTGCTGGTACCGGCTGCGCGCGGAGATCGCGGACCGGACGATCTGCTGCAGCGTCGATGGGCAGATGCTCGTCGAGTACCACGCGGAAATCCCGATCCGGGGCCATGTCGGCGTCTGGACCAAGGCCGACTCGGCGACCTGGTTCCGGCCGCTCTGTGTCGATAGCGCCGAAGGCACACGGGTTCTCACGTATTGATTGTCGATTTTTATCGCGCACCACACCCGCCACGCCCCGCGAGCCACGCTTCAAGAGTTACGAGCCGGGCTACCTGCACCTGGATGTGAAGTACCTGCCACAGATGAAACATTCGGTTTGATTACACTCCGACTGTTGCTGCACTGTTTTCTTAAGCGAGCTCCACACCATGGCCGCCATTCGCCAACAAGACCTGATCGATTCGATCGCCGACGCCTTTCAGTACATCAGCTTTTACCACCCGCTGGACTACCTCCAGGCGCTCGGGCGGGCCTGGGAGCGCGAGCAGGGGGCCGCGGCCAAGGATGCGATCGCCCAGATTCTGAGCAACTCGCGCCTGAGCGCCCAAGGGCACCGCCCGATTTGCCAGGACACCGGCATCGCGGTGGTGTTCCTCAAGGTGGGCATGGACGTGAGTTGGCCCGACGCCACCCTGAGCTTGCAGCAGATGGTCGATGAAGGGGTGCGCCGCGCCTACCTGAACCCGGACAACCCGCTGCGCGCCTCGGTGCTGGCAGACCCGGCCGGCTCGCGCAGGAACACGCGCGACAACACGCCGGCGGTGGTGCATTGCGAAATCGTCCCGGGCGAACAGGTGGAGGTAATCTGCGCCGCCAAGGGCGGCGGCTCGGAGAACAAGTCCAAGTTCGCGGTACTCAATCCATCGGATTCGATCGTGGACTGGGTGCTAAAAACGGTGCCGACCATGGGCGCGGGCTGGTGTCCGCCGGGTATTTTGGGCATCGGCATCGGCGGCACGCCAGAGAAAGCGATGATACTGGCCAAGGAGTCGCTCATGGCCCCGGTGGACATGCACGAGTTGATCGAGCGCCAGCGTACCGGGGCCACACTCTCGCACCTGGAGGCGTTGCGGCTGGAGCTGTACCAGAAGGTCAACGCGCTCGGCATCGGCGCGCAAGGGCTGGGCGGGCTGACGACGGTGGTGGATGTGAAAATCCTCGACTATCCGACCCATGCCTCTTCCTTGCCGGTGGCCCTGATCCCCAACTGCGCCGCCAACCGGCACGTGCATTTCCACCTCGACGGCAGCGGCCCGGC
>DNIF01000150.1:0-5876 GCA_003485715.1 Gammaproteobacteria bacterium | reverse complement strand
TGCAGCTCGACACCCTGAGCAAGGTTGAAGTGGCGAGCTGGAAGGCGGGCGACAAGCTGCTGCTCAGCGGCAGGATGCTGACCGGGCGCGACGCCGCGCACAAGCGCATCGCCGACCTGCTGGCCCGGGGCGAGCCGCTGCCAGTGGATTTTCGCAACCGCGTGATCTACTACGTGGGCCCGGTGGACCCGGTGCGCGACGAAGTGGTAGGCCCGGCCGGCCCGACCACCGCCACCCGCATGGACCCTTTTACCCGCATGATGCTGGAGCAGACCGGCTTGATCGCGATGATCGGCAAAGCCGAGCGCGGCCCGCTGGCGGTGCAGGCGATCCAGGACAACCGCAGCGCCTACCTGGTGGCCGTCGGCGGCGCCGCCTACCTGGTGGCCAAAGCGATCAAAGCGGCCAAAGTAGTGGGTTTTGCCGACCTCGGCATGGAGGCGATCTACGAGTTCGAGGTGCAGGACATGCCGGTCACGGTGGCGGTCGATTCCGGCGGCCACAACGTGCACGAGAGCGGCCCGGCCGAGTGGCGCCAGCGCATCGCCAGCGGCGAGTTCAAGGGCATCGCGCTGGTGGCGGGCTGAGCCGCGCCACCCACTCCTTCAAGCGCCCGCTTGAGCCGCGCGCCCCGGTGCAGAGGGGCTCTCAGTGCAGGTGGCGCGGCTTGCGCGGCCCGCCGTGCCCGCCGTGCCCGCCTGCGGGGCCAGCCCCGCGCGGTGGGCGACCGAGTTGCATCGAGCTCACCAGGGCTTCGAAGCGGTCGGTAAACAAACGGTCGATCGCCTGCACCACATCGGTGAGTTCGGAGGCGTCGAAGTGGCGCTCCATCAGGTTGACCACGTCTTGCACCAGCAAGTCGCGCTGCACCTGCATGATCGCCGCCGGCGTCGGGCCGACGAAACACAGCACGAAGTCGTCGCGCGCTTCCTCCTCCTCTGGGGCTTCTTCCTCATCGAACTCGATGTCGTAAAACGAGACTTCGAGCGCGGCACCGGTGGCGGCGATCTCGTTGAGGCCCATGCAGGCCTCGTCGATGGCGAGGCGGAAATCCTCGTCGCCTTCGAGCGTCCAGCACAGTTGCAGCAGGTGCTCGTTGGGGTCGAAGCGGATGCCGGGTTCGTCCTCGTAGTGGCTGGGCGCGGCATCGACCAGCGAACGCGCGCCGACGTACTTCCACAGCGGCTTGAGCGCCTCTTGGATCTGGGGGAAATCGACCTCGTCGCGCAGACGGACGTCGCCGTGGACGTGAATCTCAAAAGGCGGGGGTTGTTGACTCATGGTCGTGCTCGCAAAAATAATGGGCCCGAAGGCTCGAAACCAGCCCTTCTCGACAGACGCCCATTGTAAGTCCTGCCATGCGCTGGCGGCCAAAGCTTGGTAAAGTCGCTCCCCAAGCCCACACAAGACACTCGCCGGGCCGCATGGCGCTTCAAAAGGACACAACACTCATGACACGCATGGTTCAATGCATCAAACTCGGCCACACAGCCGAAGGTCTGGAGTTCGCACCCTACCCGGGCGAACTGGGCAAGCGCATTTTCGAACAGGTCAGCAAACCGGCTTGGGCCGACTGGGTTCGGCACCAGACCATGCTGATCAACGAGAATCGGCTCAACCTGGCGGATGCGCGTGCACGCCAATACCTGGCGCGCCAGATGGAACAGCATTTTTTTGGCGAAGGCGCAGAACAAGCCGTCGGCTATGTGCCGCCGACCACGGGCTAACAGCCCAGTTGAGGCGCCGGGCCCGCTGCAACGCGGCTACGCTGCGCAAAGTCGGCACCCATGAACGACGCGCCGAACACACCGACCGTACACTGGCGCGCCGACGCCAGCCCCTACAGCCCGCGGTTCGATGACGTCTATCGCAGCCACGGCCAAGGCTTGGAGCAGGCGCGGCAGGTGTTTCTGCGCGGCTGCGGCCTGCTGCCCGAGGGCGAGGCGGTGCCGTTGTGGGCGCAGCAGGCGCAGTGGCAGGTGCTGGAGACCGGATTTGGTCTGGGGCTGAATTTTCTGGCCACCTGGCAGGCTTGGCAGACCTGGCGGGCGCAGCAGTTCGAGAGCGGCGCAGCGCAGCAACCGCAGCGCTTGTTTTTCACCTCCGTAGAAGCCTGGCCAGTGACGGCCGCCGACATCCGGCGCAGCGCCCAGCCCTGGCCCGAACTGGCCCCGCTGTGCCAAGCGTTGTGCGCCCAATGGCATGGCCTGCTGCCGGGCCTGCACCGCCTGGAGTTCGATGGCGGCCAGGTGCAACTCAGGCTGCTGATCGGGGATGCGGCGCGCCTGCTGCCCAGCCTCGACACGGCACCCGACAGCGTGTTCCTCGACGGCTTTGCACCGCAGCGCAACCCCGCGATGTGGGACCAAACCCTGCTGCAAGCGCTGGCGCGCTTATGCCGACCCGGCACCCGGCTGGCCACCTGGTGCGTGGCCGCTGCGGTGCGCGAGGGTTTGGAGCGGGTGGGTTTTGAGGTGCACAGAATGCCCGGCCTGGCACCCAAGCGCCAGCGCCTGCAAGCCGTGTTCGCGCCCGCCACCAGCGCCGCTGTGACTCAATCGCCGTAGCGCACCTTCACGTACTGACCCGGCGCACTGCCCAGCACGGCGTCGCGCACCGGCGCTCGCGCCGCCACCAGTTGGCCGCTGCCATGTTCGTGCAGCCATTTGTCCCAGGCCGGCCACCAACTGCCCTCGTGCCGCGGGGCCTGCTGCTGCCACTCATCTGGCGTGCGCCAGGGCTGCTGCAAGGGGCTGCTCATCAACTGATGATGGCGCCGCGGCCGCCCCGGCTCCGCCACGATGCCCGCATTGTGGCCGCCGTTGCTGAGGGCAAAAGTGACATCGGCCGACACCAGGCGGTGGATCTTATAGACCGAGCGCCACGGGGCCACGTGGTCTTTGAGGGTGCCGACCGCAAACACCGGCACCCGAATATCGCGCAGCGAAATCGGCCGCCCCAGGTAGCGGTAATGCCCTTCGGCCAGGTCGTTGTTCAAAAAACAACTGCGCAGATACTGGCTGTGCATCAGGGCCGGCAGGTGCGTCACGTCGGCGTTCCAGACCATCAAATCGTTGGGCAAATCCTCCTGCCCCAGCAGCCAGCGCCGGGTCTGGCTGGACCAGATCAGCTCGCGCGAATTGAGAAACTGAAACGAAGCCGCCATCTGCTTGCCGCTCAGAAAACCCTGGCTGGCCATCATGCCTTCGAGCAGACGCAACTGGGCTTCGTCGATCAGCACACCCATATCGCCCGTGTCGGTGAAATCGACCTCGGCCGCCAGCAGGCTCAGCGAGGCCAGCGGCGCGGCCGCGGATTCTGGGTTCCGGCTCTGCAGCACCGCGTCGCCACCACCGAGCGCGCTGGCCGCAATGGCGGCGAAGGTGCCCCCCAGGCAGTAGCCGACCAGATGCACCGGCCTCTGGCACTGCCCATGCACGTGCTCGAGCGCCGCCAGCACACCCGCGCTGACGTAGTCGTCCATGCCCAGCAAGGCGTCGCTGTCGTCCGGATTGCGCCACGAAACGATATACACCGTGTGCCCTTGACCCACCAGCCAGCGCACCATCGAGTTGTGCGGCGACAGGTCCAGGATGTAGTACTTCATGATGCACGAGGGAATGATCAACACCGGCTCGGCCTGCACCCTTGGGGTGCTGGGGCGGTACTGGATCAGCTCGATCAGGCCGTTGCGCAACACCACTTCGCCCTCGGTCATGGCCAGCCCCCGGCCAACGGCCAGATCGGTTTGCGGCGCATGCCGGGGCGGCAAACCCTGGCTGCGGCGCCAGTCGTCGAGCGCCAGATTGAGCCCCTGCACCAGGGTCTGACCGCGGCTCTGCCAAGCCGCCTGCAGCGCTTGCGGGTTGCTGGGCAAAAAGTTGCTGGGCGAGGCCAGATCGAGCAGTTGGTTGCCGTAAAAACGCATCTGATGGCGCGAGTGGTCTCGCATGCCGCGCAGATTGCAGGCATCGAACCACCACTGCTCGCACAGCTTGTTGGCACTCGCCAGCGACCGCCAGGGCCAGGTCTGCCACTCGGGGGCAGCGTAGCGGCTGTCTTCTGCGAGCAGTTCGCTCACACTATCCGCAGAGGGGGCAGAGGCAGGGGTGGGAGCGGGGTCGGGGCCGGGGGCATTGAGGCGCGGCGTGAGCGCTTGCGCCACATCCTGCAACCAGCGCACGTCCAGCTCGAGCGCACGGCGCACCAGCCGCGCTTGCGAACCTGGCGAGCTCGCCAGGTGCAAGGCCCAATCGGCCCAGGACAGCGCGAGCGAGATCGGCGAAATACCGAAAGACCAATGCGCCACCTGTGCCATCGTGTGACAGTCCATCTCCAGCGCGCTGCGACTGGCAGGCGAGAGCTCGCCGCCTCCGCGGCGCTCGCTCAGGCTGACCGCAACAGGAGTGACCTGGTTGATGGATGCGATTTCGAAGCAGATGCTGGTGTTCATGGGGTCAAGGTTAACACTGAAAAATGACTGCTGGGTGAATTTTCGGTGCAAGACTCACTGCGGCGCAACCCGGTTGGCGAGCTTGGTTGCAAGGGGCTGGGCGGCGGCGGCGTGGGGCGCACACCGGTGACAAGCCAGCACGATATGCGAGTTTTGCCCTAGGAATAACCAGGGCATGTCCCCGGCCCCGCTGCGAAGCCCTAAAATCGCGCATTCGCCCCTACCCCCTGCCCGCGCCCCGAGTCACCGTTCATGACCCACGTTGTTACCGAAGCCTGCATCGCCTGCAAATACACCGACTGCGTCGATGTCTGCCCCGTGGATTGCTTCCGCGAGGGCTCCAACTTCCTTGTTATCGACCCCGACGAGTGCATCGACTGCGCAGTCTGCATACCGGAGTGCCCGGTGAGCGCCATCTACGCCGAAGAAGACGTGCCGCGTGACCAGCAGCACATGATCGCCCTCAACGCCGAACTGGCGCGGCTGCCAAGCTGGCGCAGCATCACCAAACGCAAGGCCCCGCTGCCCGATGCCGACGAGCACAAAGACCAACCGAACAAGCTGCACTTGCTCAAACGCTGAGGGCGCTGCGGGAACCGCCTCGAACCCCGCCGCCGCGCCGCAGCCAATCGAGACCGAGGCTCTGATCATCGGGGCCGGGCCGGCCGCCCTGTACCTGGCGTTCCAGCTCGGGCTGCAAGAAATCCCCTGCCACCTGCTCGATGTGCTGCCCGCGCCCGGCGGCCAGTGCCACGCGCTCTACCCCGACAAACCGATCTACGACCTGCCCGCCCTGCCGGTGTGCAGCGGGCGCGAACTCACCGAGCGGCTGCTGCAACAGTTGCGCCCCTTCAACCCGCCGCTGCACCTGGGCCAGCTCGTCAGCACCCTGGAGCGGCGGCCCGACGGGCGCTGGCACCTGCGCAGCGACAGCGGGCAGGAGTGGATCGCGCGGCTGGTGTTCATCGCCGCCGGAGTCGGGGCCTTTGTGCCGCGCAAGGAGGCGCTGGACGGACTGGAGCGCTTCGAGGGCCGCGCGGGCGACCCGGCGGCGCAGGTCTGCTACCACGCCGTAGCGGCCGAGGCGGCGCTGGGGCGGCACGTCGTGGTGCACGGGGGCGAGGCGGCTGCCGTGGAACTGGCGCTGGAACTGGCGCAGCATTTGGCTCTGGCCAGCGCAGCAGAGCGCGCCCGCTGCAGCGTTACGCTGCTGCACCGCAGCCCTCGTTTCGAGATCGAAGCCACGCTGCAAGCCGCCCTGGAGCAGGCGCTGGCCCAAGGGCGATTGCAACTGGTGCTGGGCCAGCCGGTGGGCTTTGTCTGCGGCCCGGCGGCGCACGAGGCCACCCCGGCCCGGTTGCAGCAGGGGGAAGCACCCCAGCAGGTGTGGCAGGCGCTGCAACTGGCCACCCCTGGCGACGGA
>DNIF01000064.1 GCA_003485715.1 Gammaproteobacteria bacterium | reverse complement strand
CCGGTCATCGCTCTGGCCGTGATCGTCGAGAATGGCGGTAGCGGCAGTGGTGCTGCCGCCCCGGTTGCCCGACGTCTGCTGGATGTCTATCTCGGTGTGCAGGATCCGGCAGCGAATACGCCGCCGCCTTTGTCCGCACAGGCGGATGGCACCGTTGGCGGCACCACACCGCTGCCATCTGGACGGGCACCGGGTGTGGCTACTGATGCCGCATCCCGCGGAGACTGACCACTCGTGATGAGGACCATCAATCCAGTTCGCCACCTCGACATCGTCCTGTTCGGCCTATTGCTGATCGTCATGCTGATCGGTCTCGTGACACTCTACAGCGCGACCGGAGGCGAAGTGGAAGCGGTCATGCGCCAGGGCCTGCGGCTTGGGGCAGGCAGTCTGCTGATGCTGCTGCTGGCCTGGCTGCACCCGACCACGCTTGGTCGCTGGTCGCCGGGTCTTTACACCCTGTCCGTGCTGTTGCTGCTGGCGGTGGAGTTCTTCGGCGAGGGCAAGGGAGCCACGCGCTGGCTCGACCTCGGCATCGTGCGCTTCCAGCCCTCGGAGTTGGCCAAGCTGGCGGTGCCGCTCTATGTGGCCTGGTTTCTCTGTGATCGCTCGCTGCCTCCTCGGGCCTTTCGCGTTGCGGGTGCGTTGATCCTCATCGCAATTCCCGTGGTGCTGGTTGAGCGGCAGCCCGACCTCGGTACTGCCGCGTTGATTGGATTTGCAGGGCTCTCGGTTGTCTTCATGAGCGGGCTGGCATGGCGGCTCATCGCCGGTGCCTCGGTGATCGGGCTCATCGCAGCGCCACTCCTTTGGTTCTCGATGCACGACTACCAACGCCAGCGGGTGCTTACCTTCCTCGATCCCTCGGCTGATCCGCTCGGGGCCGGGTACCACATCATCCAGTCCACCATCGCCGTGGGCTCCGGAGGGGTCCTCGGCAAGGGTTGGATGCGTGGAACGCAGTCGCAACTGGACTTCATCCCGGAGCGCCACACCGATTTCATCTTCGCCGTGTTCTGCGAGGAGTTCGGGTTGATCGGCGTTCTCATCCTGACCATCGTCTACGCCCTCATCATTGCCCGCGGATTACACATCGCGCTCCATGCCCAGGAGAATTTCGGTCGGATCCTGGCTGCCAGCATCGCCTGTACTTTCTTCGTCTATGTTTTCGTCAACATGGGCATGGTCGTCGGGCAGTTGCCGGTAGTGGGCGTTCCCTTGCCGCTCGTCAGCTACGGAGGGACATCGCTTGTGACCTTGCTCGCTGGCTTCGGTATCCTCATGAGCATCCACACCCATCGACGCATGCTCTCCGGCCCGTGAAGAACCCCGCCATGCCAATACCTATCCCGATGCGCCTGCGTCATCTCATGCTCGTTGGTCTTGCTGCGTTCGCCAGCGTACTGACCACACCGACGCCGGCGCAGGTGGTGGGCCGCGCGGAGTTGGAGTCCTTCCTGCGCGAGCATGCCCATCGCAAGGGTTTCGATGCGGACCTTGCCCGTCGCGCCCTGGGCGAGGCGCGAGTCTCCCAAGGCATCCTTGATGCCATCCGGCGTCCGGCAGAGGCCAAGCCGTGGCACCAGTACCGGCAGATCTTCATGCAGCCGGAACGCATCGAGGCCGGCAGGGCCTTCATGCAGGCCGAGGCTCGGGCACTCGCCCAGGCGGAAACCCGGCACGGCGTCGCTGCCCCAGTGATCGCCGCAATCATCGGCGTGGAGACCTTCTACGGTCGGAGTACCGGCAAGCATCGGGTGCTCGATGCCCTGGCTACACTCGGCTTCCATCACCCACCGCGGGCGAGCTTCTTCCAGGCGGAGCTGGCCGAATTCATCGCCCTGTGTGCCCAGCAGGGTCTCGATCCGACCCACCCGTTGGGCTCTTACGCAGGAGCCATGGGGCTTGGGCAGTTCATGCCGAGCAGCTATCGCGCGTACGCCGTGGATGGTGACAGCGACGGCACTATCGACATCTGGACCAATCGCACTGACGCCATCCACAGCGTGGCCAATTACCTCGCCCGCCACGGTTGGGAGCCGGAGGCACCGGTGGTCGTCGCCGTGGAACCGCCAGCTGGCTGGCAGGCGCAGAAGCCCAAGGATTTCAAGCCGGCTGTCAGCATCGGCAGCCTGCGCAAGCAGGGGTTCGTCGTGCCGAAGCAGCACGGCGACGACACGATGGTGAGCGTGATTGCACTTGATGGTGAGGCCGGCCAGGAGGTCTGGCTCGGTTTCCGCAATTTCTACGTAATCACACGCTACAACCGCAGTCCGCTCTACGCCATGGCGGTTTTGCAGTTGGCCGAGGCGCTGGGTCTGCCCTGAACTCATGTCGCTTCAGGCCCCGCACATCCTGATTGTCTTGCTGGTTCTGGGGCTGGTCGGTTGCGGCAGCAGTCCGAAGCGCGGGGCAGGGATGGACGGTCCACCCATGGAAGGTGGCACCCCCAATCTCGAGGATGCCGTGGTCCGGGCGGAGCCGCCGAGCCGCTACGGCAATCCACCCTCCTACGTGGTCTTCGGCAAGCGCTACTACACCATGAAGAGCGCCTTGGGCTATCGCGAGCGAGGCATCGCCTCCTGGTATGGGACCAAGTTCCACGGGCGACGCACCTCAAGTGGTGAGCGCTACGACATGTACCGGATGACGGCCGCGCACAAGTCCTTGCCGCTTCCGACCTACGTAGAGGTGCGCAATCTGCAGAACGGCCGCACGGCCATCCTGCGCGTCAATGATCGCGGGCCGTTCCACGAAGGGCGAATCATCGACCTCTCCTACGCGGCCGCGTTGAAGCTCGACATCCTCCGTACCGGCACTGGACTGGTTGAGGTGCGGGCGCTCTCGCCCGGCGAACGCCGGGGCCCGCTGCCGGCACCGGACACGCGCGAGCCGCTCCCGGGTCCTGCCCCACTTCAGGTGCGCGATAGCGCACCTGCGGAGGGAATGCCGACAAGCACGAACGCACCGTTGCGAGTTGCGACGCAGTCCGATGATGAGGCCGCATCACGAGCGACCATCTCCACCCAGGACCGTGTCGGGGCAACGGTTGCCCCGGTCGTGTCACCGATCGACAGCGAGCCCGCGGGTTTCGCCCCGTCCCGCGTTGCCTCAGCCGATTCCCGCATTTGGGTCCAGATTGGCGCCTTTCGCGATGTGGCAAACGCGCGCGAACTTGCCCAGCGTGTGGCGTCCACACTCGGTGTGACGCCACAGGTGCAGGAGCACGTCGGGGCGGACGGCGTCGTCATGCGTCGGGTGCGTATCGGGCCACTCGCCTCGGTGGACGCCGTGGACGCGCTCCTTGCCCAGT
>DNIF01000218.1 GCA_003485715.1 Gammaproteobacteria bacterium | reverse complement strand
CAACTTCGTTGACAAACACCGCCCCCGAGAAGGCACGGGCCGCCGCCTCCAGGGCCGTCTCGAGCGAGGTCAGGACCTCGGATGTCAATTCGGTACGCAGCGGCGCGAGGAGGCTGCGCCCCCGTACTGAGGATGACTCCGGTGTGAAGGTTCGAGCGGTCATGGGAGTGCTGCTCCTGCGGATCAGCGAGTCGACGGTTATCTAAGGTCTGGGGTTATCCAAGGTCGGGCAGCCATCCTCGTGGAGCGACTGCGGGACGCAAGATAGCGTCCTGGCATCTGTCACTGAAGAAAGAATACGTCAGATGCTTTCCCGGATTTGTGATAAGCCATTTTGATATCAATCCGGAAATGGCATCGCAGGCGCGCGGGCGAATTTTAGTGTGTGCTGCGATGAATGTTGGGACAAGCGCAACCTGTGAGCTTTTGATCTATCGAATGCTGATCTTCTCGCTTCCGCAGCGCAGCGACAGTGCATATCTTCCGTCCCCGTGTGGTGAGTGGTGTATGCACCTTCGTTATGGAGGGGCCTTAACCCACCGCCTCATCTCGCGCACCGAGATCACACTGGGGCAGCAGTGTCGTCTCGAAGCGCGAGCTGTCACTCCTCATCGGCCCTTCCTGGTTCGCTCAACCTTCTTCAGGAGCTTCGCATGAACATCGTCTCTTCCACGCTGCCACGGCTCGTTGCCTTGGTCTCCATCCTCCCGGCCACCCCGGCCTTCGCCGTCATCTCGACGGGTAGTGGTACCCCGTTCGGTGACCCTTTCGGCACGCCGCCGGAGGGTGAACTCTTCTTCATTGCCCACGATCCGGTCAGCAACAACACCTTCGTCAAGGACCTCGGCTACGACTTCTTCCAGATCGTGGCCAACTCCAACCAGCTGGGCTGGTTCGCACCCATCAACCTGGGCGCACTGGTGACCCCGGGCACGGGGGCCGGGCAGTTCAACTTCGGGCCAAATGTGCGCTGGAACCTCGCGGCCCAGACGCGCGTCAGCGCTAACCACGCTCGTGGTAACAACGGCGTGATCACCACCGTCAACGTCGCCAACTCCACCGGTATCTTCGATGCGTCGCGGCAGGCGCACGGCGGCGTCGGCACCAACCTGACCAATGCGGCCAATCGGCTCGACCAGTTGCAAAGCCGGACATCCAACAAGATCGGCTTCCTCAATCAACTGTTCCCCAGTGCCGCGACGCCCGATCGCGACAACGACGAACATTACGTCGCCGACCCGGCTTCGAATCAGGCCTACGACTTCGTCTGGGGCGGAGACCTCAGCGGCCAGGCGAGCGGCCTGTTCAGCTCCCAGGCCACGAGCATCGATCAGGAACTCGCCCTGTTCTACTTCTACCGCACGACCGGACCGGTGGGCGTCCGGGGAGAGCAGTTCGCGGGTGTCTTCCGGCTGAGTGCGGATGGGGTGCTGACCCACGTCCCGGTGCCGCCGGCCATCTGGTTGCTCGGCTCGGCGCTGCTCGGCCTCGGCTATCGCCGGCGTCAGGGCACCCCGGTGCTCGCGGCTGCGGCCTGATCTCGCATTCACCCAAGGCTTTTAGCTAGTCCCCCTCAGATCCGGAGATCCCGATCATGCATCGCCATAGTCCCAAGCTCGCCCGAACGTTCAGTCTGACACTGCTCGTCGCGGCGCTACAGCTCTCCCACAGTGCCTACGCACTCGGTCCCGCCGAAACCGAGGCGGCAACACTCAAGATCTACGTGACCGGCGGCGGCGCGGCCGACGCCAACCTCGAGGCCACGGTCAGGGGTTTGCTCAACAATCCCAGCACCTACACCTACGGTGGGAACCGTCGCGCCTTCTGGGCCGTATCTGGCACCCTGCGCAATCCCTCTCCGATCCCGGGCATTGCGGCGGGTACGACGGTGGCCTTCTACAAGCGCACACTCGGCGCAGCCTTTACGTCCACCACTGTCGCAAGCGCCGAGGCCATCGAGCATCTGCGCACCACGCTGGCCACCGGGACCGCCCCCAACTTCAATGTTCCGGCCGGCACTGTCGCGGGTGGGCAGCTTGCGCTGGTGCGCTCCGACGCGGGTTACAGCGACACGCCGCTCAATCTGTTCACTGCAGAGGTGAATGTGCCAGACGGAGTGTCCGTACCATCGGCTGCGGCCCTGGGGACGCTGGTGGTCAAGCCCATCAATGTGGCCCTGCACGGTGTGATCGTGACGCTGGGTCTGCGCAACGCGTTGCAGCAGCAGCAGGGCCTGGTGGTCGGCTCCGAGACGGAGGCGAACATCCCCAACCTCTCCAAGGCGGCCGTGGCCTCGCTCTATCAGGGTCGGATCGCCGACTGGACCCAGATCGTGCACAACGGCGTGCCGCTGCAGGTTGCCCCGGGCTTCAGCTCGGAGGTCTATCTGGTCCCGAGGAATCCGGGGGCGGCCATTCAGGCCTCAATCAATGCGCGCATCCTCAACGTCCCGAGCAACCCGCGCGCCCCTGGGCCCAAGCGCCAGGACTTCAACCTTCCACCCTACGTCTACGAGCCTGCGCTACCCGGCGATACGGATCTGATCTTCCACAACTTCGATCGTGGTACGGCCTTCAACTGGGTCTCGGGTGACGGCAACACCTACTCCGAGGCGGCGGGTCTCAGGCGTTATGCCATCGGCAGCCAGCCAGCCGATCGCAATACGGGTGTGGCGCCACCGGCAGCGAGCACCACGCGGGGAGCGCTCAATTACCGCCACATCAAGATCGATGGCGCTGCCCCCACGCTGCGGAACGCTCACAACGGCACCTATCCGCTGACCGTGGAGGCCGTCATCGTGTATCGCTCGGCGAGCACACCCGGTGGTGCGCTGGTCGGTACCAAGAGGCTGTTCGTCGATGAACTCGCCCGGCGGATTGGTTCGCCTGCAGTCCTCGCAGCCAACAACAACAACTTCTGGCACGACTGGGGACAGACCGGCTTCCTTGCGCTGTCGGTCAACGGCCATACACCGGACGCCACCTTCTCACCGGCGAATCCGGTCACTGGCTGGACCTTCGGCCCGGGTGAGCCGGACATCGGCCGACCCGCCGTCGTGGATGACGGGGTTGCCAACCCGCTTCTGATTACGCAGTGAGGCTGGGGCAGCGGCACCTGCCGCTGCTGTGACTTGTGTCGCAGTCGGGATGGCCCGGGGGGGGGATGGCCCCGGGTCGTCCCGAATGTTTCTTTCGATCTGCACCGGGCCTTTGTCGAGCGATGTCCATGGTCAACGGCAACACGCGGCGGGAGACCCCGCCACGGCATTCATCCTGCACTCCCTTGCGGATGTGGATGCTCGTCGCCAGCGCCCTGCTGTCCCTGGTGCGCGTCGCACAGGCGCAGGATGAAACCTTTTCCATTCTGCACTTTGCTGTGCAGGGCAATACGGTTCTGCCGAGGGCAGCCGTCGAAGGTGCGCTCTACCCCTTCATGGGGATGCGCAAGAGCATCGCGGATGTGGAGTCCGCGCGCACGGCGCTCGAGCAGTCCTACGTCAAGGCGGGTTATCACACGGTACTCGTGGACATCCCCGAGCAGGAGGTCACCGGGGGGAAAGTGCAACTGCGGGTGATGGAGGGCAGGGTGGAACGTCTACGGGTGTCCGGGTCGCGCTACTTCTCCCTGGGTCGTATCCGCGAGGCCGTACCCTCGATGGCGCAGGGTCAGGTCCCGCACTTGCCGACCCTGGAGAAGGAACTGCAAGCGGCCGGTCGGCAGAGTGCCGATCGGCAACTGACACCCGTGCTCAAGCCTGGCCGCACACCCGGCATGCTCGAGGCCGAGATCGAGGTTGCCGATCGCAGTCCTCTGCATGTGGATCTCGAGGTCAACACCCGCAACGCCCCGTTGACAAGCCTCATCCGGACCGTGGCCAGCGTCCGTTACGACAACCTGTTCCAGCGCTTCCACAGCGCCTCATTGCAAATGCAGAATTCGCCACAGGCACCGGATGAAGTGCGGGTCCTTGCCGGCACCTACGCCCTTCCGGTGGGTGCCTGGCGACTGGTCGGCTATGCCGTGGACGTGCAGTCCGAAGCGGCCGTCGCAGTGGCCACTGCCCTGGCCGTGATTGGTACCGGGCGCATCGTCGGCCTGCGTGCAGTACGCCCATTGGCCGAGGGAGAGGGTGCCGTACACACCCTGTCGCTGGGAGCGGACCGCAAGTCCTTCGAGCAGAACGTCGTCCTGTTTGCGGCCGACACGCTCAAGTCTCCGGTCACCTATCTGCCGTTCCAGGCACGCTACGACTACCTGCATCGTGACGTCTCCGGTGAGCAGCTGCGACTCGCCCTGGAGGGCAACATCTCGTTTCGCGGCGTGGGCAACGATGATTCGGAGTTCGATGACCGCCGCTTCCGTGCGCGGACGAACTTCGCCTATCTGGGTGCCGAGGCTGACTACTCGCGCCCCCTCCTGCTCGGCAGCAGGGGGCGCCTCCGCCTGCAGGGCCAATGGTCGGCCGCGCCGCTCATCAACAACGAGCAGCTCGTGCTGGGTGGTGTCGATACCGTGCGCGGCTTCTTCGAGGCCGAGGCCCTTGGTGACAACGGCATGGTGGGTTCCATCGAGTTGCGGCAGAAGTTGCCTGCGCTCGCTGCCTGGATGGACGGCATGAACATGGAGCTGCTCGCCTTCATCGATGGCGGGGTGACCTGGATCATCGATCCACTGCCAGAGGCACCGCAGCAGATTGGTCTGGCTGGCTCCGGCCTTGGCTTTCGCATCGATGGCCCGTTGGGCGCCGATCTGGACTTCGCCTGGGCCTGGCGGTTGGTCAGCCCCGACACGAGTCTGGGAGACCGCAGCCGCGTGCACATGACAGCCTCCTATGAATTCTGATCGCCGCCACCAGCGCCTGCATCGTCACGGCGTGAAGAGCACGCTGGCGACGGCTATCGGTCTGGCACTCGCAGGTAATGCCTTGTCCGTGCGCGCAGGGCCCAGCCTGCCGCTGCCGGACCCCGGCGCGGTGTTCGCCACGCTGGGTGCCGCAACCTATTCCGTCGATGGGAGCAACGCCGTGGTCCAGCAGACCACGGACCGCGCGATCCTCAACTGGCGCAGTTTCGACATCGGCGAAGGCCATGTCGTCACCTTCCGGCAGCCCTCCACCAACTCCGTGGCCCTGAATCGCATCGATGCCAACGGCCGGCCCAGCCAGATCCTCGGGCGGCTGGAGGCCAACGGCCAGGTGTGGTTGCAGAACCCGAATGGTGTCCTGTTCGGACCGGATGCGCGGGTGGACGTGAGTGCGCTGGTCGCCACCAGCCTCGGTGTTGCAGACAGCGTCATCGAGAAGGGACTCACCAGCGCCATCCTCAATCGTGAGCCGGCCTTCGCCAGCAGCGCGGGTCGATTGCGTCGCGATGGCGCTGGCGCAGTGGTGATTGGTGAGGACGGTAACCCGATCCCGGTCTCGATCGAGGTGCAGGCGGGCGGGCGCATCCAGACCCGCGGCGAGAACGGCCGCATCATCCTGGCCGCGCCGATGGTCAGCAATGCCGGCACCCTCGAGAGCAATGCCGGTCAGGTCTTGCTGGTGGCGGCCGCGGACACGGTGTTCCTGCAGGAGGCAGATCCCGACAGCAGTGGGGTGCGGGGCTTGCGTGTGGAGATCGGCAGCGGCGGGACGGTAGCCAATGTCGGTGAGATCCTGACGCGTCGTGGCAACACCACGCTGGCCGGTTTCGCCGTCAATCAGAACGGACGGGTCACTGCCACTACTTCAGTGCGGCTGAACGGCAGCATCCGCTTGCAGGCCACGGAAGGCGTGCAGGTCGAGACGACGGTGGAGGGGCCGGTTGCGTTACCCACCCGCACTGCGCGTGCCGCCGATCAGGGTGACTCCCTCGGGACGCTGGCCCGGGTAACCTTCGGGCAGGGCAGTCGCACGGAGGTCATCGCCGAGACCGAAGACCCTGCCGGGGCGATCGATGAGCAGGTTCAGCCTGACTCACGCATCGATGTGGTCGGGCGCTTGGTCACGCTCGAAGCCGGTGCGCAGTTGCTCGCACCCAGTGGGCGAGTGGATATCCTTGCAACCGCGATCCCGCGGGCACCCGACACGGAGACCGTGGCCAGCCCGGATGCGCAGATCCATCTGCATGAGGGCAGTCGCATCGATGTCGCAGGTCTCGATGCCGAGGCCCCGGTAGAGCGCAACATCGTCGAGGTGCACCTGCTCTCCAACGAGCTGCGGGATGCACCGGTGCAGAAGACGGGGGGGCTGTTCAATGCGCGCGTGCAGGTCGATGCCCGCATCGGCACTCCACTGGCGGATGTGTCGGGTGCGACGGCGCGTATCGAACGCAGCCTCGCGGAACGGCTCGGCACCGGTGGCACGGTCACGCTGCGCTCGGCCGGAGACCTGACCCTCGATACCGGCTCGACGATCGACCTCTCCGGAGGTGTAGTCACCTACCAGGCAGGTTTCACCCGCACATCGCAGTTGCTCTCGGAGGACGGTCGCGTCTTCGATATCGGCAGCGCGCATCCGCTGTTGCGCTATGTGGGCGTGCTCGATGGTGTCACGCGAGAGCACCCGCGCTGGGGTGTCATGCGCAACTGGGATCTCCCGGGGCCATTCGGCAGTGGCCGCTTCGAACCGGCTTATCAGCACGGGCACTCCGCTGGCGAACTGACGCTCACCGCCTCGACCATCCGCATGGATGGGGAACTACGGGCAGAGCGCGTCAACGGGGTCTATCAGCGTGAGATCGCCCAACGGGCAGCCGGTGGTCGCCTGGAGATCGATCTCGCCCGCTTCGGACGCACCACCGGCATGGCGATCATCGATCGCACCCTGCTCACGGCGGTGCGCGATGCCCTGACGCTCGATGATGATCGTCTCACGAGTTGGGGTGTCACTCGTCTCGGGGTACGCACGGGCGGGGCGTTCATGGTTGGCAGCGGCGTGCAGTTGTCGCTCGGCGCGGGCGGCAGGCTTGCGGTCGAGGCGCTCACCGTCGATGTCGCAGGCAAGGTCGATGCACCGGGTGGTGAGGTCTCCCTGGAGTCCGTTCTCGGCCATGTCCGTTTGCATCCGACCGCCACGATCGGCGTACACGGCAATGTCGTGAGTGACATCGCCAGCCGTTCCGACTCGCCGGTGGCGACCGACGGTGGCCGCGTCAGGCTCATCGCGCGCGGTGATCTCGATCTCGCATCGGGCAGCCGCATCGACGCCAGCGGTGGGGCCTGGTTCAAGACCAGGGACGATCTGCTGAGTCCCCTCGACGCCAGCGGCAAGGCAGGCACGATCACGCTCAGGGCCTCGCGCCAGGGCGGATCAGCGGCCCGCATGACCCTTGACGGGTCGCTGCACGCGTTGTCGTTGAGCGAGGCCGGCACGCTCGACATCACTGCAGCCTCGGTGACGCTTGCGGCGGCGAGCGGGCAGGCAGCGGCGTCTGGCGGCCTCACCCTCACGCCTGCCTTCTTCGCTGCCGGTACCTTCGGTGCCTATCGACTGACAGCCGACCGCGATGGGCTGACGGTCGCTGCCGGTGCGCTCTACGATCTGCGGCAGGCCAGCTATCTGCTCGACGATCTGCGGCCCATCCTGCGCGGCTCCGCCCGCTCCCTGGACGAGATCGCGACGGCCGGTCTGCTGCCGGACTTTCTGCGCCAGGGTCCCATACTCACGCTGGCGCTGGAGCGAACCGTACCCGGTGGCGATCCGGCCAACCTGCTCGCGATCGCAGCGGGCAGCCGGCTGCGCACGGAGGCGGGTGGCGGCATCAATCTCATCGCGGACGCGAGCATCGACGTGGCCGGAGCACTGATTTCCCCGGCAGGGACCGTGTCCCTCGCCGTGGTGGGGCCGGCCGACCGCGACTTCTTCGGGACGGAGATCGAGGACCCGGAATACCGCCCCAATCAAGGGATCCGGCTGCAGGCTGGTGCCCTGCTGGATGCCTCGGCGGTCGTGCGCACGCGGCCTGACAGCGTCAACCCCTGGGCCGGAGATCTGCTGTCGGCAGGGCAGGTTCAAGTTCGTGCGGAGCGTGGTTTCCTTGCCATTGCACCGGGCGCAAGGCTCGTTGCCGATGGTGCCTCGGGCTTCCTGGCGGATCCCTCTCTGGCAGGGCGTGGTCTGGGTCAGACCTTCGAGCGGCAAGCGCTCGCGGCCCCGGCGGGGAAGATCAGTCTGTTCGCCGCCGAGGCGATGTTGCTCGACGGCACCTTGAGCGCACGGGCCGCCGACGGCATCGGTGCGGCCGGCGGCACACTCGAAGTGACGCTTTCAACGGAGGCCCGCAGGGCCGATCCGTATCGCCTGCCCAGCTATCCGACCGCGCCGCGGGGCGTACTCCTCGCCGCCACCGCCTCGGGTCGCGCCGAGGCATTGGCCGCGTCTGGCAGCGCCTTGCCGCGGGATCTCGAAGGCATCGCGCAGCTCCCGACCGCAGCCGTGGAGGCCGGTGGCTTCACCTCGCTCGATATCCGCGCCGATGATCTCCTCCGCGTCACCGGGTCTGCGGATATCGCACTCGCACGCCGCTTGCAGATCGATGTTCCGCTGCTCGATCTGAGCGACACGACCGGCACGTCCAGACTCGCGGCCTCCTACGTGCGGCTCGGCTCGAGCCTGCAGCGCAGCGTACGTGCCTTGCCCACGCCCGGTCTTGCATCCCTGCAGATCACGGGTGATCTGATCGACATCGAGGGTGCGCTGTCCCTGTGCGGTGTGCGGGACACGCTCCTCTCGAGTCGGGGAGACATTCGCCTGCGCGGCATCACGTTGGGTGAGAACAACCGCTTCGGGGAGTTTCTCAGTGCCAGCCCGCTCACCCTGAGTGCCGAGCAGATCTATCCAACGACCTTCACGAGCTTCCGCATCGCAGTCCTGTCAGAGGGCAACGACCTGCTGCAGATCCGGGGTGCGGGTCCCGGCAGGCCGGTGCTGTCTGCGGGCGGGTCTCTGACCATCGAGGCGCCGAACATCACTGTCAGCGGGCAGTTGCTGGCGCCCTTCGGGGTAGTGGATCTGCGGGCGCGCGATGCGCTGAATATCACCGCAGGCAGTGTGGTGTCGGTCTCCGCGGGCGACCTGACCGTGCCGTTCGGTCGCACCATCGGCGGTCTGGAGTGGGTGATGCCGGTGGGTGCGTTGAACCCCGTGTTGTCGGGGGCACCCGAGCGGCGGATCGGGCTGCGTGCCGAACGCATCGACGTGGCCCCGGGTGCATCCATCGATGTGTCGGGGAGGGGGACGCTCCTCGCCCGTGAATTCGTGCCTGGCCCGGGCGGCTCCGTGGATGTACTCGCACCGCGCAATCCCGGCTACGGCGCGCCAGGTGCGAACGAGCAGCAGTTCGCGATCCTGCCGCAACTCCCGCTCGAGTTCGCGCCCCATGATGCCGCGGAGTTCGAGGGTGCGGGCCTCGAGTTCGGTGACAGCATCTTCCTCAATGCCGGGCCAGGTCATGCGGCGGGGATCTTCCCGCTGCTGCCGGCCAGCTACGCCCTGCTTCCGGGTGCGCTGCTGGTGACGCCGCATGCAGGCGCAGTGGATGTTGTGCCCGGTGCCAATGCCGTCGACGAGATCGGTCAGCCGATCGTGTCCGGCTATCGCCTGGTGGCGGGCACTGCCATTCGCGATGCCCGCTGGTCGGCCTTCCGGGTCGAGCCGGGAAGCATCGTCCGCACCCGTGCGGAGTACCTGGTCAGTGAGGCCGACGCATTCTTCGCGCAACGCGCCCTCGAGCGTGACCTGCCCCAACCGGCACTTGCCGCTGACGCGGGCAGTCTGGTGGTCGCGGCGGGTGCAAGCCTCAGACTGGCGGGATCCATCCTCGCCGAGCGCAGCGCACGCGGTCGGGCCGCCCAGCTCGAAGTGCTGGCGCGCAATCTGCTCCTCACCGGATCGGATCGCCCCGGCGCAGGCACGGGTGAGGTGGCGCTGGATGTCAGGTCGCTCGGTGGGCTTGGCGTCACGGACATCATCTTCGGGGCCAGACGCGAGCGCGGTGCGGGACAGACCACCCGGCTCACGGTGGAGGCGGAAACCGTCAGGGTGGCGGGTGACGTCGACCTCGCGCTCGAGAGCATCATCCTCGCCGCACGCGACGCCCTCAGCATCGAAGCGGGCGCGCGGCTCACTGCGTCCGGTGCAGTTGCTGACGCAGGTGAGGCCCTCACCGTCGATGCGAATGCCGCGGTGCTCGGGCTGTTTTCCCGCCCCGAGGCAGGGTTGCAGATCGCGGGCGGCAGTGTCTCCGGGCAGGCCGTCCTCGCTGCCGAGGCCGGGAGTTCGCTCGGGGCAGAGGGGTGTCTCGCAGCCTTCGCCGGGGGCGGCATCCGGCTCGATGCGGATCTCGATCTGCGTGCTGCCGATCTGGAGTTCCGCAGCGCTGCGCTGGCCCTGGGTGCGCCGGTGCCGGGATTCACGGGCACCGTCCTTGATCCGACAGCACTCAGTCAGCTTGCTGCCCGCGCCATCACGCTGGCCTCCACTGAGGCGATCAGCGCATCCGGCTCCTTCACGCTGCAGAGCCGCGATCTGATCCTCGAGGCCCCGGGTCTGGTGGGCATCGGGGCAGGGGTCCGCAGCTTGCAGGCTGAACGGATCAGCCTGAGCGGGGTCGGGTCGGGCGTTGCCTCTGCAACCGTTGGAGCCGGGCGATTCGAGCTCAGTGCCAACGAACTCACCCTTGGCCCGGGGCGATTCTCCCTGCTGGCCGGCGATACGGTGGCCATCGCTGCCGGTGCCGGCGTGTTCGTCGAAGGCTCGGGCACGCTTGCAAGCTCTGCCCCCCTGGCGATCGCCGCCCCCTTGCTGCACGCCGCGGCAGGCACGGCCTACACCTTCGAGGCCGGTGGCGCGAGTGCGCAACATGGTCTCGTCTGGACGCCGGGCACGGTGCCCGCAGCTGCGCCCGCGGCGCGAAGTGGATTGGGCGCGCGGGTTGAACTGCACGCAGACACGCTGGCCTTCGCCACCCGGGTCGTGCTCCCGTCCGGGCAACTCGCGCTGCTCGCGCAGGGGGATCTGCAGGTCGGCGGGGCGAGTGACATCGACCTCTCAGGTCAGATCATCCGCACCCTGGATCATGGCTTCGACACCCCGGGCGGCAGTCTCACACTGAGCTCGTCCGCGGGTGACGTGACCATCGACAGTGAGGCCCGCATCGATCTGAGCCCGGCGGGGGCAGCCCGAGGCGGGAGTCTGGCGCTCTTGGCGCCGAACGGGGTGGTCAATCTCGGTGCCCCGATCATCGGACGAGATGCCTCAGATCAGCGTGGCGCGAGTGTGCGGCTCGACGTCGCACGGCTCGCACCCGCGGCCCTTGCGACCTTCCTCGAGCAGGTGTCCCAGGGTGGCTTTACCGAGGCGGTCCGGCTTCGCGTACGCCGCGACGACATCATCCTCGGCTCCGGTGCCGAGCTTCATGCGCGCTCGGTGGGTCTTGTCGCCGATGCTGGGACCATCACGGTCGCGGGCACGCTGGATGCCTCCGGAGCACGGGCAGGCAGGGTCGAGTTGCTGGCCGGCGGCAGCGTGCACATCACGAGTGGAGGGCACATCCGTGCCACCGCCAGCGAGACCAATGCAGACGGGGGCGAACTGCTCATCTCGGCGATCGGTGCCGACCCCGCCCGCAGCACCGGCATCACCATCGACCCCGGGGCAGTGATCGAACTCACCGGCGGGGTGGCCAGAGAGGAGCGCCAGGTCAGTGCGCTGGGCGACCTCGTGCGCGTGGCGAGTGGGCCGATCGTTCAGGTCGGCGAGCAGACGCATGTCGGTGGCATGTTGCGCACGCGGGTGGCCGCGGCGGCGGGCGCCTCGGGCCTGCGCGCGACGGGAGAGCTCATCGGCGTCGGCAGGGCAGAGCTGGAGGCGACGGCCATTGTCGAGCTGCCCGCAGGCAGCGTGCTGAATGCCGCGCAGCTCACTACCTTGCGAACCCAGACCGCGACCCGGATGGAGGGTGTCGTCGCACCGCCTGGCTTCACCGCCAGCGCCGGGCTCGAGATCCGCTCGGCCGGCAATCTCGAACTGGCGAGTGCGATCGATCTGGCGGGCTGGCGTCACGGCGGTGAACCCGGGGCACTCACGCTCCGGGCCGCCGGTGATCTCCTGCTGCGTGCCTCGATCTCGGACGGTGTTCGTGCCGAGTCGCTCGCCATCGGCGACGAGGCAGCGACCATCACCCGCACCCTCGGCACCTCCATCCAGACCGACAGATCCTGGCGCTACGACCTCGTTGCCGGGGCCGATCTCGCCAGCGCCGATCCCCTGGCCGTCGGCGGCGACGGCGACATCACGCTCAGCCCCGGTGCCTTCGTACGCACGGGCACCGGTGCGATCCGGATCGCCGCGGGCGGTGACTTCGTCATGGGCAATGCCGTGTCTGCGGTCTACACCGTCGGCCAACGCCTGCCCCTGAGTCGTGAGCTCGGCCTGCACAACCCCTACGGGACACTGGGCCGACTGGTGTCTCAGTTCTACGCCGAATATCCCATCAATGGCGGGGACATCTCCGTCGATGTCGGTGGGCGCATCCAGGGCGCGACCACCGCCACCTCGACCTTCCGCGTCGGCACGCGCGACCTCAGCGCCACGACCGAACCCTTCCTCAGCGACTGGTTCGTCAAGGCGGGTGCCGGTGTGGGCTATTCGGGCTGGGGTATCGCGCTGGATATTCCGACGCAGGTGCTGACCACCAGCTCGGGAGGGGTGCAGCTACAGAACATCCTCAATGCGCGGTCCGGATTCCGTCAGGGGATCGGCGCCCTGGCAGGTGGTGACATCAGCGTCCGGGCGGAGCAGGGCATCAGTGATCTCTCGGCCGCCGTGGTGACCACGGGCAAGCCCATCGGGGCTCGCGCCAACCCCACCCAGTCGAACAACTCGCCCTTCCTGTCCCGCGACATCCTGATCGGTGGCGGCGGTGACCTCCGGATCAGCTCCGGTGGTGACATCAACGGCGGCTTGCTGTTTGCCGACGGCGGAAGCGCCGAGGTCTTCGCTCGGGGAAGCATCGCCGGTGGCAGGCAGTTCCGTAGCGGTCCGGTCTTCGCGCTGGGTGCGGCCGATCTGGATGTGACCGCGGTTGGCGATCTCACGGTGGGCTCGATCATCGACCCCGGCATGCTGACGCAGGTCTACTCCACCGCGCCCGGGGGCCGGAGCTCCCTGTTCTATCTCGGGGCCGGCGCGGGACAGGTGCAACTCACCGCGCTCGCCGGCGACCTGCGTCTGGCGAATGACATCAACGAGCTGAGTCGAGAGGCCACCCGCTACGTCGCGCGTCAGCAAGGCACGGCGCTGGTCGTGGAGGAACAGCGCTATCTGCTCAACCTGGATTTCCTGCGGGTGCTGCCCGGAAGCGTCCGTGCGGCGGCGCTGGGCGGTGATCTGGTAGTGGAGCGGTCCTTCAATCTGTTCCCGCATCCGTCCGGTCAGTTGGAACTGTTCGCCGATGGTGATCTTGCGACGGCGAACACCGGTGACGCTGTCATCATCAATCTGCTGGATAGCGATCCCGCACGTTTCCCTTCGGTGCTGGCACCGGTTGCAGGCTTCGCCGCGGATGAGGTCGGCATCCTCGAGGTATTCAACCGCAACGGTCTCTCGCACGCGGCGACACCGATGCATGTCGATGATCACATTCCCGTGCGGATCTCCACGCGCCGGGGTGACATCGTGGCCAATGATCGGTTGCAGTTTGCGCTCTCCAAGCGGGTGTCACTCCGTGCGGGTCGCGATCTGCGGGATGTCGATCTGTACGTCCAGCACGCGCGGCCGGGCGATATTTCCCGTATCGAGGCTGGGCGTGACATCCGCTTCGCGACCCGTTTCGACCTGGCAACCGGGCTGCTTGCCTCGACACCGCAGGAGATCATGATCGGTGGTGGCGGTCAGGTGCTCGTCACCGCCGGGCGCGACATCGACCTCGGCGCCTCCAATGGCATCGTCACGATCGGTGGCATCCGCAATCCGGCACTGCGTGGTGAAGGCGCATCGCTCAGTCTGCGTGCGGGCTTCGAGCCTGGTGCCGACTGGCTCGCCTTCACCCGCTTGCTCGCCCGCCAGGCCCCCGATCGCCTGCTCGGCACGGGTGTCGCGGACTGGCTCGTGAGGCGGTCCGGCCGCCTGGATCTGGAGGCCGCAGGGCTGGCCGCAGAGCTGCTGTCCCTCGACAGCACTGGGCTGACGCAACTGGCGGCACTCGCTGAGCGTCCGGAATCGCAGATCGAGCTCTCCGCGCGCTTTTTCGATGTGCTCCGCGACTCCGGTGTTGCGGGCATTCGGGGCGAGGGTTTCGCGGCGGGCGCGGACGCGATCTCCGCACTCTTCGGTGACGCGTCCCGTCAGGGCGACATCCTCCTGTACTTCAGTCGGCTGCAAACGCTGAGTGGCGGCAACATCGAGCTTCTGGCACCCGGTGGGCTCATCAATGCGGGCCTCGCGGTATCGGCGATCGCGCCGAAGCCCGCCAGCGAACTCGGCATCGTCGTGCAGGCGAGCGGCGTGGTCGATGTGTTCTCCGAGGGCGATCTGCAGGTCAATGCCTCGCGTGTCTTCGCCCTTGGGGGCGGTGACATCACCGTGTGGTCTGCCAATGGTGACATCGATGCGGGACGTGGGGCCAAGGCGGCGCTGGCCGTGCCGCCACCGCGCGTGACCTTCGATGCGAACGGCAACCTCAAGGTCGAGTTTCCGGCGGCAGTGTCTGGCAGCGGGATCCGCACCGCCACGACCGCGGCCGGGGCGGAAGCTGGCGACGTGTACCTCTTCGCACCGCGCGGAGTCATCGATGCTGGCGAGGCCGGCATCGGGGGTCAGGACGTGTTCATCTTCGGTGAGGCCTGCCTCAACTGCGGCAATGTCGACGTCGGTGGCCTCGCGCTTGGTCTCCCGGCCACGGTCAGTGTCGCCGTGCCCGCCGGGGTGGCCGCAGCCGCCGGCAGTGCGGCCCAGGCCGCGCAGGGGGCCGCGACGGAATCAGTTGCTGCCAACGATTCGGGTGATTCCCTGGCAGCCCGGGGCCAGACCATGCCGGTCCTCGTGACTGCCGAGTTGCTGGGCTTCGGCAATCTCTCCGTCAATGAGGCACGCGCCCTGGGCCCCGGTGACGGTTCCCCGCGGCGCGAAGAGGCAAGGCGAGAATGAGCGACGATCCACTGCACGCGGGTAATGGCGGGAATCGGGATCCTGACGATGACGAGGCTCCGCGCGCGCGCTGGCTACTCATCGCGCTGGCGGTCGTCGCTGGTCTGTTCATTGCGGGGCTTGCGGTCTACTGGGTCCTGACGCTGGGACCCGTCGAGCCACGCGTGCCCCCGCGAGTACAAGAGATCTCGGTCATTCAGCCGCCGCCCCCACCACCACCTCCGCCCCCGCCACCCGAACCGCCAGAGCCGCCGGAGCCAGAGGAGATCGAGACACCCGGAACCGGACCCCGAGCCGGAGCCG
>DNIF01000139.1 GCA_003485715.1 Gammaproteobacteria bacterium | reverse complement strand
ATGAGATCGGTCGTGCTGTAGGCCCGAAGCCAGGGCTGGCGCAGGCGCAGGGCCACGGCCTCGGCGAGGGCGTGGGTTGCCGCAGCAACCACCAGCGCGGTCGGCTGGTGACGCGCCAGCTCCGCAGCAAAAGTGGGGCCCGAGATGGCGACTACGGACTGGCCCGGGAGGGCCGCGGCGACTACCTCATGCAGCAGGCGACCACTGGGCCGCTCGAAGCCCTTTGCAGCCAGGGCCAGCGGCACGGTGCGAGGAAAGACCGCCGACCCGAGACCGGCCAGGGTCTGGCAGAGCCCGGCCACGCCGGACACGGGCACGGCCATCACAACGAGGCCAGCCCCACCGACAGCGGTCGCGAGATCAGCTGAAACACTGACCGCCGGTGGGAGTGCAACATCCGGTAAATAACGCTCGTTGACCCGCCGGTCAGCGAGCTCCGTGGCCTGGACGACCCGGTGTGACCACAGCCGCACCGGGCCACCGGCGGACAGGGCCACGGCGAGCGCCGTGCCCCACGCCCCGGCACCGAGTATCGCCACCGCGACGCCGGCAGTGACCGGCGCCGCGGGGTCGGCGGCCGCCGGAGCGGCCGCGTTCATGCCTGCAGCGTTTCGCCGTTCGCGGTCACCTGGCGCTGGGCCAGTTGCTGCTGGTAGAGCGCTTCGAAATTGACGGGCGGCAGAAGCAATTGCGGGAAGCCACCACGCACCACCACATCACAGACGGATTCGCGGGCGAAGGGGAAGAGGATGCTCGGGCAGACGGCGGCGAGCACCATCGGCATCTGCGCATCTTCCACGCCCTGGATGGCAAACACCCCAGCCTGCTTGACCTCGGCCACGTAGACCGAACGCTCACCCATGCGCACCGTGATGGTGATGGCAAGGACCACCTCATGCAGATTCGGCCCGACCGTGCTGGCGCTGTTGCCGATCTGGGTGTCGACCGTGGTTTGCTGCTGGGTGACCTCGTTGAAGATGCCCGGGGTACCCGGGGCCTCGAAGCTGAGGTCCTTGACGTAGACCTTGAGGATGTTCAGCTGCGGGCCCTGCGGCTGGGCCTGGGCGGCTGCCACGCTGTCATTCGTCGCGCTCATCGGGAGGATTCCTTGTCGGTGATGGTAGGGAGGGTGGGCGGAGGCTGCGGGTGCTGCGGTTGGTCACCGGCGCGGGTTGGTCGGTGGGCAAGTCTTGCTCAGTCGGTTCCAATCAATCTCGTGCTTCATGCGGGGGCAATCCCCAGATGCGGTATCGCAGGGGTTGCCGCTTGCCTCGTCAGCCGCGACGGCCGGCAGACTCGATCGGGCCGCCGCCAGCCAACGGTAGACCTGCGGTCCGCCACGCCTCCACTCCTCCCCGCAGGCGATAGATGCGCTCCATGCCCGCGGCAGAGAGACTGCGGAAGATCGCCGCAGCGGCCAGGGTGTCGTCGGCATGCAGCACCACCGGCCGCGCACGGTCGCGCGTCAGACCGCGAATACGCTCCGGGTCGAGTGTACGCTCCACCCGTATCGCCCCCGGCAGGTGTCCGGCGGCGAAGTCCGCCTCGGAACGGAGATCGAGCACCACGGCCCGCTCCCGATTGATGAGTCGGGTAATTTCCACGGGCGAGGCCTGGCTGGCCCCGGGCAGCAGGTCGGGCACGAAACTGATTACGAGCACGAGCGTGAGGCTGGTCGCGAGCCCCCACAACATCCAGTACTCGATCACAAAATCCGCGAAGCTCATGTGCAGTGCCAGCATCCAACGGCCGAAAAAGGGTCGCAATGATACACTTCAAGCCACTCGCCCGGCAGTCTGCCCACAAAGTCCATCCCGGTTCGCCACGGTACTTGCACTGTGGCTTGGCGCGTCGCAGCATTGTGTCTGCCGTCCGGAAGATGTGCACGTGCGGTAGATCGCTCGCCGCCAGTACTCGCGGGGATGCCTCCGGAACGTATCGCGTACCGGCTGCTACCACCGGATTCCGCAGCCCTCGTGAAGTAGGTCGCCCATGCGCCGGCGACGCAGAAGCCGCAGGTTCCGTCCGACCATGACCCGCCGCCCAGCGCATCGCCCCCTGGTTCTCGCCATCCTCGATGGCTGGGGCTACAGCGAAGAAACTTTCTACAACGCCATCCACAGTGCGCGGAAGCCCTGCTGGGACGCCCTCTGGGCCTCATCCCCTCGTTTGCTCATCAGTGCCTCGGGTACTGATGTCGGCTTGCCCTGCGAGCAGATGGGCAACTCGGAGGTGGGCCATACGCACATCGGAGCCGGTCGCACCGTCAACCAGGACTTCAGCCGCATCAGTCAGGCCATCGAAACGGACGCCCTGAGGCGGAACGAAACCCTGCGGGCACCCTTCGCGGCCGCTGCGGCCGCCGGGCGGACGGTCCACCTCATGGGATTGCTCTCGCCCGGCGGTGTGCACAGCCATCAGGACCACCTCTTCGCATTGATCCGCATGGCTGCCGATCTGGGTGTGGAGCAGATCGCCGTGCATGGCTTTCTCGACGGGCGTGACATGCCACCAAAGAGTGCGGCCGAATCGCTGCTCGAGGTGCAGATGCTCTGCCGCAGCCTCGGCCGCGGGCGGGTGGCGAGCCTCATCGGTCGCTACTATGCGATGGATCGCAATCATCGCTGGGAGCGCACGCAGGCAGCCTGGCGACTGATGGTGGACCATCACGCGCTGGTGACGGCGCGCG
>DNIF01000242.1 GCA_003485715.1 Gammaproteobacteria bacterium | reverse complement strand
GGTAGCAGACATCGTCCGCCTCAACGATACCCGATCGAGGATTCTCGATGGCCCACACCATGCCACCGATGACGGGCGACGTCACCTGCAGGCTGGTGGCATTGTTGTGGGGTGCCAGGACGCGGGCCTCTTCGTTGGAAAGACGCGAGCCATACCAGAACACACCGCGCTCGTTGCCCATGAGCAGCACACCGAGTTCGTCGTGGCCGGATGAGATGTCGCCGGCACGCAGCAGCCGCATGCGCTCCTGGACTTGCCAGGTGCGACCGGCGAACTCGTGCAGCGAAAGCACGGCGTCGTTACAGGGATGATAGGCATAGTGCACCGTGGGCCGGTAGCGGAGTGCGTCGCCTTCGCGCAGGGTGAGGAAATCCGCAAGCGAGATGGCCTCGTTGTGCGTGATGAGAAAGCCGTGGAACGGACCTGCGAGCGGCGTCCAGGTGCGCACCCGCGTGCTCGCACCGGGACGCATCAGGTAGATGGCACAGTCGGGACCGAAGTCGTGGCGTCGCCCGTCGGGTGGCAGCGCCTTCTCGTGGCTGCCCCAGCCGAGTTCTGCCGGCTGACAGCCTTCTCCCACGAAACCTTCCACCGACCAGGTGTTGACGAACTCCCCGGGTTGCTTCTGTTGCGCGGAAACCTGGGTGTCGCGTTCGGCGATGTGGATGACCTTGATCCCGAGCTGCTGCGCGAGCCGCGCCCATCCCTTCCGATCCTGCGGTACCGAGCTGTCGAGGCCGAGGTCAGTTGCCATGGCCAGCAGTGCCTGCTTCACGAAATGCGATACGAGTCCGGGATTGGCCCCGTGACCGACGACCGCCGTGTGCCCTCCGGGGTACTTCCTGCGGAGCGCCAGGGCGGACTCGCGCAACGCATAGTTGCTGCGTTCGGAAGGCGTGAGGCTCGGGTCCGTGTAACCGCCCGCCCAGGGCTCGATGCAGGTGTCGAGGTACAGCGCACCCACGGACTGGCAGTATTCCATCAGGGCGACGCTGGAGACATCCACTGAGAGGTTGACGAGGAAATCACCGGCCCCGATGCGATCCGCCAGCACGGCCCGATGGTTCTCCCGGGTAAGCGGGATGATCTCGTGCTTCACACCGAATTCCGCCGCGACCTTCGTCCCGCGATCGTCGGCCGTCAGCACGGAAACGCGTGCCGGGTCGACCTTGATATGGCGCAGGATGAGCGGCAGGGAGCCCTGCCCGATGCTGCCGAAGCCGAGGATGACGATGCGGCCGGCGAACTGGACGTGCTGCTGGAACTGGGTCACCGTGGGGAGGACTCCTGTAGGGCTTGGATGCGCAGAGGTTTTGGAAGCGGCGGCGGCGCGTGCATGGGCCGGGGCGCAACGGGCCGGGAGCGGACACCGGCAGATGGGGGTCTGACTGACCTCCCCGATCGGGTTTTGGAAAGCAGCGAGGCCACGCGTGCGCCGTAGCGCCGCCAGCAGGGTGTTCAGGATGACTGCAAGAGTAACCGACAAGGGCAGCAAAATGACAGTGGCGGTGCCTTCCGGCTGCGGCCGGGCCGCCTTGCTCGCGGCCCTCTGTCTGTCCGGCGCGCGCGCCCTGGCCGCTGTCGGCGCGGCCGATCACCACCCGGGTGCAACCGCCCACCCTTGGCCGGGAGGGCGGCTCGAAATCAGCATACCGACGGATGAGCCGAAGGTCGCGGGGACGGTCGATATCGTGCTGATGGAGGGAGAACTCCCGGTTGTCCGCCTCTCGACTCGGCGTCCAGGTCCACTGCTCGAGAGTCACCTGACCGATCTCGATCGGGACCGGGCCACCGAGTTGCTGCTCATCTACGCCGATGCCGCTGGCCGGCCGGCCCTTGTCGAGGCCTGGGAGTGGCAGGCTCGGCGCCATGCCTTCCGGCGTCTGGACCTGCCCGCCATCGAGTCGCGCAAGCCGCTCGGTGAGGGACGCTTCCGACTCGATGGCGAGACACTCACCTTCAGTGCGCGACCGATCGAAGGTGGAGGCGAGCCCATGACCTGGAACTACGACGGAGACGATGCCCGCTGGGAACGTCGCCGCCGCTTCTGGCCGTGGTGACCTATTCCGGGCACCATAGGCATTACTGAATCCCACTCGATTCCGAACCGCGTGGATGAATATCTGCGTCGACCGTCCCGGGGTGGAGTCGGAAACATCGTTTTGGACAGGGAACCTTCGCCGAGCTCGGCAGTCCCGCCCGGAGGTGGAAGGTCGCCCGTGGTGACCAAGTGTCTTTGCACTTCGTCGCCGGCGTGAACTTCCTCAAGGGAATGCGTCCGGTTTCGTATTTCTTCGAAATTCCATGAGGATTGCTGAAACCGACGGCGGGGTTCGACTCCGATCTTCTCCGGGAGTCAGGCCCGCCCAACGCCCCCGCCAAACCCGAATCTTCCTGGGCCGACAGTCTGCTGACCGCAGCCGACCAGTTCTCCCGCTTTGTTTCTCAACCCCGCACGACTCAAACGTGCAGGCAGCGCATTGAGCATGTCCATGCCCGCAAAAGTGTTCCTCGGTGGTCTTCTGCTCGCCCTCGCGCTCACTCCGACCTCTCGGGCGGCAGAGCAGGATTTCACCCTCCCTGAGCTGCTCGCCATCGCCGAGACTCATAGCCCGATGCTCGCCACCGCCGAGGCCCAGCGCGAGGTCGCGGTTGGAGCGCTGCGGACCGACCGCGCCTATCCGAACCCCTCGCTGGAGTTTCTGGCTGGCCGCTCGATGGGCCGCCGACTCGGTGCCATCGACGGGGGCAACATGCAAAGCCTCTTCTCCCAGCTCGTGGAACTGCCCGGGGTCCGCAGTTCCCGGGCGAGTCGCGGCGAGGCCCGACTCGATGCCGCCGGGCACTTCCTCAGTACTGCCGTGCTGCTCGTGCGTGCTCAGGTCAAGCAGACCTTCTACGAGATCCTCAGGCTGCGGAATGCGGCGAGCATCGCGGCGGAGAACCAGCGCTTGCTGGAAGACATCCGCGGTCGGGTGCGGGTGCGGGTCAATACGGGTGAGGCGCCACGCTACGACCTCGTTCGTGCCGAGGCCGAGGCCCTGTCGGCCAGCAAGATTCGCGAGAGCGCCGAATTGCAGGTGCTTCAGGCGAAGTCCGTCCTGCGCGCCATGGTTGGCTCAGCGCTGCCCGAAGGCTTCGAGGTGGTGGGCGAGCTGCCGCCCCCGATCGTGCCACCGTCACTCGATTCGCTGCGCGAGGAGATGCTCGCCCGCTATCCGGCTCTGGCCCAGGCCGAGGCCGAAGTCCAGAGTGCCAAGGCCAGGTTGCAGCTCGAACAGCGTCTGCGCACCCCACAGCCGACCGTTCTGGCGGGCTTCGAGCGTGACCCGGACCTCGACCAGTGGCGCGTCGGTGTCTCCATCCCGTTGCCGATCTGGAATCAGCGGCAGGGCCCGATCGCCGAGGCCGCAGCCGGCGTGCAGTTGAGCGAGGCGAACACCGAGCAACAGCGGCTGCAGCTCCTGCGCGAGCTCGAGAGCGCAGTAACGCTCCACCGAATCGCGACCCAGCAGGTCGAGGCCCTGGAGGGCGGGCTGCTGCAGGAGGCTGAGCTGGGCATGAAGGTCGCCGAGACCGCCTACAAGCTCGGCGCGCGCGGCATCCTGGATTTCCTCGACGCCCAGCGCATCTTCCAGCGCGTCCGTAATGATTACAACGATGCACTTTTCGCCCGGCAGGCCGCTCTGATTGACATCGAGCGCCTGCGCGCAATGGAGATGGAGCCGTGACCGCATGCTGAAGATCCGGGTAGTGCTGATGACGTCATGCCTGTGCCTGCCTGTCTGGGCGGCGGAGACGGATCCGCCCGCGACTCCGGGCACTGATGCGGTGACAGTCGAAATTGCGCCGACTCTGCTTCGCCAGCTCCGCATCGAGTCGGTGGGCGAGGGTGAGGTGAGCGAAATCCTGCGATTCCCCGCGCGGGTGGAGCTCAATGACCATCAAGTGGCGCGCATTGGTGCCACCGTGACCGGGCGCATCTCGGGCATCAATGCGGTGTTGGGCCAGTCGGTAGAGAAGGGGGCGTTACTGGCGACGCTGCACAGTACCGAGTTGGGCGAGGCCAAGGCCGATTACCTGAAGGCGCTCTCCCAGGTCAATCTGCACCGACTGGCCGTGGAGCGGGGTCGTCGCCTGCTGGAGGCGGATGTGATCGGCTCGGCCGAGGTCCTGGTGCGCGAGAGTGAACTCGTCGAGGTGCAGATTGGCCAGAACGCTGCGGCTGATCGACTGCGGGTTCTCGGCATGAGCAACGACGATATCCAGAAACTCGACCGCACACACAATATCCACTCGGTCTCACCCATCTCCGCGACCCTGGCGGGCACGGTCATCGCGCGTGCGGTGACCTTGGGGCAGGTGGTCCAGCCGGCAGACACGCTGTTTACGGTCGCCGATCTGTCGCATGTGTGGGTGGTTGCAGAGGTGCCCGAGAAGGAGGCCTGGCTGGTACGGAAGGGGGAAGAGGCGGAGGTCGAGATCCCGGCGCTGCGGGGCGGGCCAGTCCGTGGGCCGCTCATCTACGTCGCGGATGTGGTCAATCCCGAGACCCGCACGGTGACGGTGCGCATGGATGTGGCCAACCCGAACCGGGAGATCAAGCCCGCCATGCTTGCGACGATGCTGATCCGTCAGGAGGGCTCACAGCATCTCGTGGTACCGGCCGAGGCCGTGGTACGAGACAACGACCGCGACCACGTCTTCGTGCAGATCGAGCCGCAGCGCTTCGAACTCAGGCCCGTGGAACTCGCGCCGGGCGGAGATGAACGGGTACGGGTGCTGCGGGGGCTCAAACGCGGTGAACCACTCGTCGTCGAGGGTGCCTTTCATCTCAACAACGAACGCCTGCGCACGGCTCTGGAGTAGTCACGAATGGAGAGCCTGATTCGCGCCGCCTTCGAGCAGCGGGTGGTAGTGGTGGTCATGGCCCTGTGTCTGACCGCCTTCGGCATAAACGCCATGCAGCGGCTGTCCATCGACGCCTTCCCCGATGTGACCAACGTGCAGGTGCAGGTTGCCGCCAAGGTCCCGGGCCGGTCCGCCGAGGAGGTGGAGCGCTTCGTGACGGTCCCGCTCGAGATCGCCATGACCGGCTTGCCTGGCCTCATCGAGATGCGCTCGGTAAACCGCAATGCGCTTTCGCAGATCGTGCTCGTCTTCACCGACCAGACCGATGTCTACTTCGCTCGACAACTGGTCCTCGAACGACTGATCGAGGCCGGTGACCGTCTTCCCGATGATGTGACGCCGGTCCTCGGGCCTGTCTCCACTGGCTTGGGTGAGGTGTACCAGTACACCCTGGAGCGGCCCGACGATGGTGACCGAGCCCTGAGTGACACCGAGCTCACTGACCGCAGGACCATCCAGGACTGGGTCGTGCGGCCCATGCTGAGGAGCATCCCGGGAGTCGCCGAAATCAATTCCGTCGGTGGCCACGAGCGGCAGTACCAGGTGCTTCCGGATCCGGATCGCTTGCGCCATTACGGGCTGACGCTCACGGACATCTACACGGCGCTCGCCCTCAACAACGCGAACAGCGGTGGAGGCATCCTGCCCCGCTACGACGAGCAATATCTCATCCGTGGCGTCGGTCTCATCGAGGATGTCGAGGACATCCGCAACATCGTCCTCAGGGAGGTCAAGGGCACGCCGCTGTTCATTCGCGACGTCGCTGAAGTCCGGGTCGACCGTGCCGTGCGCTTTGGCGCAGTGATCAAGAACGGTGTCACGGAGGCCGTGGGTGGCATCGCGCTCATGATTCGGGGTGGTAATGCCAAGGAGGTGGTCAGCCGCATCCAGGCCAAGGTCAAGGAGATCAACGAGCAGGGCATGCTGCCGGACGATCTGCGGATCGTGCCTTTCTACGACCGCACTGACCTGGTTGACGCGGCGATCCTCACCGTGGTCAAGGTGCTGCTCGAAGGGATCGCCCTGGTGATCATCGTGCTCGTACTCTTCCTGGGCGACATCCGTTCGAGCCTCATCGTGGTGGCAACGCTGATCGTGACGCCGCTGGTCACCTTCATGGTGATGAACCATTACGGCATCTCTGCCAATCTGATGACGCTTGGCGGGCTCGCCATTGCCATCGGCATCATGGTGGATGGTTCTGTGGTGGTGGTGGAGAACGCCTACCGACATCTCGGCGAGGCCAAGGAAACCGGCGAGAGCCGCAGCCAGATCGTGCTGCGCGCGACCACCGAAGTGGCGACGCCGGTGCTGTTCGGCATTGGCATCATCTGTCTGGTGTTCCTGCCGCTGATGACCC
>DNIF01000282.1:508-4074 GCA_003485715.1 Gammaproteobacteria bacterium | reverse complement strand
GCGGTCTCTCTGACAGCTTCGCCTTCGACGCCGACGAAACCGGTCTCGCCTTCTTCACGCGCTACATGGAGGAGTCGCCCGACATCCCGGTCTATCTGCTGGTCGATGCGATCGAGGAGGAGTTCCGTGTCGAATCGATGCCGCATGTGCGCGGTGGCGATCGCAAGGCGCTGCTCCAACGCCGGCTGACACGTGCCTTTCGCAACACGCCCTATGTGTATTCAGAGGTACAGGACCGGGAGCCCGACGGCCGTCGTGATGACCACATCCTGCTCGCCGCGCTCACCAACCCTGGTCTGCTTGCCCCCTGGCTCGAGGTGTTCGAACGGGTGAAGGTGCCGGTGGCCGGTGTGTACTCCGTGCCCCTGCTCTCGCGTCTGCTCCTGCCCAGCCTCAAGGGGGGCGAGGGGCAGTTCCTGCTGCTTACGGTGCAGGCAGCGAGCGGTCTGCGGCAGAGTTGCTTCATTGATGGCTACCTGCGGGCGAGTCGTCTGGCCAAGCTCCCGCGCATCAATCCCCAGGATACGGCAGAGAGCATCGCCGCCGAGCTCGAACGCTTCCGGCGTTATCTCTCGAGTGTGGGCGTGGTGGCGAATGATCGGCCACTCACGGTATGCGTGCTTTCCCACGGGCAGTTCCTTACGCAGATCTCGAACCGCCTGCGTGACGGTGATCAGACCACCTACCGGTTAGTGGATGTCGCCCGGGTGGCCAGCACTCTCAAGGTGTCCGGGGTATTGACCAGCCCGCACAGCGATGTGCTCTATGCCCATCTGTTGCTTGCCCGGCGCCCGGCCAATCACTATGGGACTGCCGCTGACGTCCGCTACCATGATCTGCATCGGCTGCGGATCGCAATGTATTCCTCGGCCATCGTCTGTCTTGCGGCGGGCCTGCTGGTGTCCGGCTTCCTCGGTATTCAGGCTTTCCATCTGGGGCGCGAGGCAGAGAATACGCGCCAACGCACGGAGTTCTACGCCGATCGATTGGCGGTGGAACGCGCCCGTCTGCCACCGACTCTCGTCGAGCCTTTCGATGTCGAACACGCCCTCGATGCCGTGAAAGAGATTGAAGGTCACCGCCTGACGCCACAGGGCGCGCTGGCAACGCTGGGTGGCGTGCTGGCGAAGGAGCCCTCGCTGCGCCTCACGGCGATCGAGTGGGATCTGGACCGATCGCCCTCGCGGTCAGACGCCGGGATGGTCAGCGCACCGACGGCCTCGCTCGAGGCGGACTCTGCCGAGGGAACCCTCCCCGGGCCACAGCAGACGGCAGGCGGAACTTGGCTGCTCTACCAGTCCCTGGAGGTCAGTGGGGAGGTGAGCGGCTTTGCTGGTGACTACCGTGCCGCTTTAGCGGCAGTCGAGGCCCTGGCCTCGGCGCTCGCCGCGCGCGAGGACGTCTGGCAGGTGGAGATCCTCGAGCGCCCGCTGGATGCCGCCCCTACTGCGGTGCTGGCAGGGCGAGCGGACGTCGCTCCAGGGGCGACCACGCGCACGCCCGTCTTCCGGTTGCGACTCGTGCAGGCGGTGCGCTGAATCATGGCCCAGCGTATCGACTGGCCCCTGCTGCGGGGGGCGCTGACTGCCCTCCTGGGTGCGCTGCTGCTTGCCGCAGGGCTGATCTTCGCGGCCTCATGGTTCCACGAAGCGCGCGCGCGGGCGGCGGCCACGGCCCAGGCGGCCTTCCGTTCGACCAGTGAACGCTATCTGGCAGTCGATCGCGAGGCCGAGATCATCGAGCATCGCTATCCGCATTTTCTGGAGCTGCTCGAAAGGGGGGTGCTCGGGCGTGAGGACCGCCTTTCCTGGGTCGAAGCGGTCAAGGCTGCGGCAACCGCGCTCGACGCGCAAAGCCTCGAATACCGGATCGAGGCGCGCAGGACCTGGGACGGCCCCATCACCGTCCAGTCCGCACCCTTCGAGGTGCTTGCAAGCCGCATGCGCCTGACCGCTACCCTCTGGCATGAAGGTGACCTGCTCGTGCTGCTTGAACGCATCGCAGCCAGCGCGCGCGGTTTGTTCATGACTCGCGAATGCCGTCTCGAACCGGTGGGACTCGCGCGTGACGAGGTAACGGCGCGCGAACGCGGCACCGTGCGGGTGCAATGCGAACTCGACTGGATCACCGTCGACTGGCCCGGCGATCGGGAGCTCCGCGCATGAACAGGCGATCCTTGCCGGCCCTGCACCGTTCGCTGTTCGTGCTGCTGGCGGCCTGCTGGGTGGCGAGCGCAGCGGCAGCAGAGGCCCCCTCGCTCGGGCGTCTGTTCAGTACCCCCGAAGAGCGCGCCCGGCTGGACGAGGCGCGGCGGCAGGCGCGTCTGCCCGCTTGGATGCAGATGTCGCCAGAGGAGGGCGCGGTCGCGGCGCCGCCGGGGCCGCCTGAGCCTCCGCCACCTCCCCCACCACGGGGAACCCTTGCCGTGGATGGCTACGTCCTGCGCGGTGATGGCGCCACGACCGTCTGGGTGAATCGCGAGGGCTCGACGGGCGGGCCACTGCTCGGCGTCGATGCGGCGGTGGAGCCACCCGGACGGGCGGGAGTGGGCGCGCGCGTGCTTGCGCCCGATGGCACCAGCGTTCTGCTGCGCCCGGGTCAATCCCTGCCGGCCGGTGAGACGGAGGTCCGCGAGGGCTACCTGCTGCCGACCCCCGAGCCGCCGACCCGGGCAGTAACGGCCCCGGTCGCTCCCGGCGCAGGTTCACCACGCGGCACGAAGCTGCCCGTGGGCCGTCAGTGAGGCCCGGCACCTCGCCGGGTGCTGCCCGTGCGCGCGGGGCGGCGCTCATCGTCTTCCTGCTCGTGCTCGTGCTGGTGAGCGCGGCCCAACTCCTGCGTGGCCTCAACCAGTCGGCCACTGCCACCGGCCACCAGACCGAGGAACTCGCCCGCTCGGGTGCCGCGCTGCGGGAGGCAAAGCAGGCCCTCCTGGGGGCGGCCATTGCGCACGATGCCTGGAAGCCCGCTGGCGAGGTCCCCCCGGGCGAAGGCCCGGGGCACTTCAGTTGCGCGGCACCCAGCACCGATCTCGAGGCGGATGGCACCTGCGGGAGTGGCATGCCCGTGCAGTCGGCGGGGTTCTTTCCGCTGAGCCGCGACGAGGACACCCGCCCCTCGCTGCCGCGCATCCTCGATGGCAGCGGCTCGCCGCTCGTGTTCGTGATGGATACCCATTTCAGCAAGGAACCCGCCCGCCCGGTCCATCTCGGCCATACGCCGCGCCTGCTTCTGGATGGCGTGCCGGTGGTGGCGCTGCTCTTCGCCCCGGGCGCGGTGCGGGCGAACCAGTCCCGACCCCAGAACGCGCCCTTTGCCATCGAGCACCATCTGGAGGACCCGGACAACATCGACGGTGATGTCCGCTACGTCACCCCGCGTCAGGTCCTGGCCAACGATCTGGTGCTCGCCATCACCCACATCGATCTGCTCTGCGCCATCCGCCCGCGCGTGCGGGCGGCACGCGTCCTGCAGGAGGCCTTCAACCTCAATCCGGCGAGCCCCCCCCCGCCGGCCTGGTACGGCGGCGAGGGCTGGAACGATGCCGACGGTGCCGGCGGCACCCG
>DNIF01000282.1:0-182 GCA_003485715.1 Gammaproteobacteria bacterium | reverse complement strand
CGGTGCCGGCGGCACCCGCGGTGCAGAACTCGAAGCCCTCGACTGCGGTTGACCACCGTAGGAGCCTTCCATGCCAGTTGCAGCCGAACAGCCACCACGGCACCCGGTCCCCGCACCGCGCGATCACCAGCGTGCCAGCCGTGGCTTCACGCTGGTCGAGCTGGCCGTGGTGCTGTTCCTGG
>DNIF01000152.1 GCA_003485715.1 Gammaproteobacteria bacterium | reverse complement strand
AGGAGCAGCACGTCACCTTCCCCGCGCACGCCATCGACGAGGACACCTTCGAAAGCGGCAAGATGTTCGACGGCTCTTCGATCGCCGGCTGGAAGGGCATCAACGAGTCCGACATGATCCTGCTGCCGGACCCGACCACGGCCGTGCTGGATCCCTTCTTCGAGGAGAAGACGCTCATCCTGCGCTGTGATGTCCTGGAGCCCAGTACCGGCCAGGGCTACGAGCGTGATCCGCGCTCACTGGCCAAGCGCGCCGAGGCCTATCTGAAGTCAACGGGAATTGCGGACGACGCCTACTTCGGTCCGGAGCCCGAATTCTTCATCTTCGACGACGTGCGCTTCAAATCCGAGATGAACGAGCAGTATCACCACATCGATTCCGAGGAGGGTGCCTGGGCCTCGGGACGCAAGCAGGAAGACGGCAACACCGGCCATCGCCCCGGGGTGAAGGGTGGTTATTTCCCTGTCCCGCCGGTCGATTCCCTACAGGACATCCGCTCGGCCATGTGCGTGATCCTCGACCAGTTGGGCGTGGAAACCGAAGTGCATCACCACGAGGTGGCGACCGCCGGCCAGTGTGAGATCGGCACGCGCTTCGACACGCTGACCAAGCGGGCGGATTCCCTGCAGCTCCTGAAGTACGTCGTGCACAACGTGGCACACGGTTACGGCAAGACGGCCACCTTCATGGCCAAGCCGCTGGTCGGCGACAATGGCAGTGGCATGCACGTACACCAGTCGCTGGCCAGGGGAGGCGTGAACCTGTTCGCGGGTGATGGCTACGGGGGTCTCTCCGAACTCGCCCTGTTCTACATCGGTGGCATCGTCAAGCATGCCCAGGCGATCAATGCCTTCTCGAACTCCACTACCAACAGCTACAAGCGGCTGGTGCCGGGCTTCGAGGCACCCATCCTGCTCGCCTACTCCGCGCGCAATCGCTCGGCCTCCATCCGCATTCCCTACATCCCCAATCCCAAGGGGCGTCGCATCGAGGTGCGCTTCCCGGATCCGGCCGGCAACCCATATCTCACCTTTGCCGCGCTGATGATGGCCGGTCTGGATGGCATCAAGAACCGCATCCATCCAGGCGAGCCGATGGACAAGGATCTCTATGATCTGCCCCCGGAGGAGGAGAAGCTCATCCCGCACGTGTGCCATTCCCTCGATATGGCCCTGGATGCACTGGATCGGGACCGCAGCTTCCTCACGGCTGGCGGTGTGTTTTCCGACGACCTCATCGATGCCTACATCGCACTGAAGATGCAGGAAGTCACCGCCTTCCGCATGACCCCCCATCCGATTGAGTTCAAGATGTACTACAGCTCCTGAGCTGAGGGATGTGCCCTGTCCGCCAGCGCCTGACGTTTCAGGCGCGACGGACCTTGGGCGAGGGAATTGGAGGGGCCGGGGCGGGTGACCGCTCCGGCCCTTGTTTGTTGATGGTGCAAAGTTTGCTCCGGTTCACGGCATGATGCGTTCTGACATGACGGGCTAAGGCGTGACACATCGATATCAACCAGTGCACCACGCCTCGACGTCGGCATGGTCATCCCCGGGTCGCTGCCGGGCAGAGGCGGCGAGAACCATGATCGACCATGTGGCAGCCGTGGTCCTGGTGCACGCTTCAGGTGCGTCATGACCACTCGCAGCGTGCCGCAGCGAAGCAATGCCGAGCGCTGTCTCGATAATCTCGCCGTTGCCGTGCTGCTCTTCGATGCCGAACTCAAGCTTCTGCACATGAACGGATCTGCCGAGGATCTGCTTGGCCTCTCGTCCCGGGCACTCTCCAGCGAGCCCATCGGGCGGGTGCTGCCGGACTTGCCGGAGCTGCAAGGGCTCATTGCGCGTGCCCGCTCCAGCGGCCAGATCTGCACCGAGCGCGACGTGATCCTGCGCAGGGATGCTCCCAGCCCCACAATTGTTGATGTCACGGCACACGTGTTCGAGGACGCGCAGGGCGAGGCCACGCTGCTCGAAATAGTGAATGTCGATCGCCATCACCGCATCGTGCGCAACGAGACCATGCTGACCCAGCGCAACGTCACTTCCGCACTACTGCGCGGTATGGCCCATGAGGTGAAGAATCCCCTCGGAGGGATCCGGGGCGCGGCCCAGTTGCTCGAACGCGAGCTGGTGGACGACACCCGGCGTGAATATACGCGCATCATCATCCAGGAAGTTGATCGCCTGCATAAGCTCATTGATCGCATGCTGGGCCCCAGTCTGCCGCCGGCACGGGTTCCGACCAACGTGCATGAAGTACTGGAACACGTGCGTTCTCTGGTCACTGCCGACACCACGCACGGCATCCGGATCCGGCGCGACTACGATCCTTCCTTGCCTGAATTCGTGGGCGATGCCGACCAGTTGGTACAGGCCCTGCTCAATCTGCTGCGTAACAGTGTGCAGGCCCTGGCGGGCACGCAGAATCCAACCATCACCCTGCGCACCCGCCCGCAGCGCATGGTGACCATCGGTGCACGCTTGCACCGGCTCTGCATTCAGATCGAGGTCATCGACAATGGTCCGGGCATCCCGCCGGAACTCGAGCAGACTGTCTTCTACCCGATGGTCTCGGGGCGCGAGGGGGGCAGTGGCCTGGGTCTGCCACTCACCCAGGCGCTCGTACATCGGCAGGGTGGCAGCATGGCCTTCCACAGTCGGCCCGGGCTGACTTCCTTCTCCATCTGGCTGCCCGTCGGGAACTCAAGCGATGAACATGCATAAGCCGAATGTCTGGGTGGTGGACGATGATCGATCCATACGCTGGGTGCTCGAACGCGCCTTCCTGCAGGCCGGCATGTTGCCAACGACCTTCGAGAGCGCCGATCTGCTGCTGAAGCGGCTTGCCCGTGAAGTGCCGGATGCCGTCGTCTCTGACATCCGGATGCCTGGCATCGATGGTCTTGCACTGCTGGATCGCATCCACGGCAAGCATCCCGAGCTACCCGTCATCATCATGACGGCGCACGCCGATCTGGAGCGGGCCGTTGCGGCCTTTCAGGGCGGCGCCTTCGAATATCTGCCCAAGCCCTTCGATGTGGACGATGCCGTGGCCATCGTGCGACGGGCCGTGCGCAGGCAGGGTGAACTGTTGCAGCGCAAGCAGGGTGCGACGGCAGAAAAGTACGGGGCCACTGGGCAGGATGCGGATCCGGGCGTGGAATCAGACGGTACGCAGCCGCGCGGATCGGTCGGCGATCTCGTCGGCGCAGCACCGGCGATGCAGGAGCTCTATCGGGCCATCGGGCGGCTGTCGCGATCGAACATGACGGTCCTCATCACCGGCGAGTCGGGCACCGGCAAGGAGCTCATCGCTCGCGCGCTGCATCGACACAGTCCGCGGGCGGAGCGCCCGTTCATAGCGCTCAACACGGCGGCCATTCCACGTGATCTGCTCGAATCCGAATTGTTCGGTCATGAGCGCGGGGCCTTCACGGGGGCGAATGCGCAGCGCCTCGGTCGCTTCGAGCAGGCCAATACCGGCACGCTCTTCCTCGACGAGATTGGGGACATGCCTGCCGAGCTGCAGACGCGTCTGCTGCGCGTGCTGGCTGACGGCGAGTTCTACCGGGTCGGTGGGCATGTGCCGGTACGGGTGGATGTCCGGGTCGTGGCGGCGACCCACCAGGACCTCGAGAAGCGGGTACTGGCCGGGGATTTCCGCGAGGACCTCTTCCATCGGCTGCATGTGATCCGTCTGCACATTCCGCCCCTGCGCGAGCGCAAGGAGGACATCGCGGCGCTGGCGGCACATTTCCTCTCCTCGGCAAGTCGCGAACTCGATGTCGAGGTGAAGCAACTCACACCGGCAGCCCTCGAACTCTTCCAGCAGCTCCACTGGCCGGGCAACGTGCGTGAGCTCGAGAATGTCTGTCGCTGGTTGACGGTGATGTCTCCCGGTCGGGAGATCCATCCCGAGGACCTTCCAGATCGCTTGCGCGAGGTCAGCCGACCGGATGTGGATGCTCCGGGCAGCGACTGGGAGCAGGTCCTGGCTCGATGGGTGGAGCAGTGTCTCGAGCGGGGCGAGACCGCCGTTCTGGCCCGGGCGGTGCCCACCTTCGAGCGCATCATGCTGCAGATCGCCCTGCGTCAGACCGGCGGCAGACGGCAGGAGGCCGCCCGACTCCTCGGCTGGGGGCGCAACACGCTTACTCGCAAACTGAAGGAACTGGCGATGGATCTCTGATCCCGCGCGCCCGCTTGCGCCACTGCTGCGCGGTGACGCCCGCCACGGGTTGATGACGGGCGCTCAGGCGGCGAGGATCGAGACCGTCTCGGTGAAGGAGAGTCCGGCCTCTCCGATCACGACCTCGCTGTCGAAGTCGTCGGGGTCAAGCTGTGCCGCCTCGATGAGCAGGCGTGATGGGCCGACCGAGTCGCGCGGATTTTCGCAAAAGGCACCAATCTGCGAGCCGTTGGCAAGCTTGTTGGCCAGTGCGAGCAGGGCGGTATCCACCGTGGGGATCTCTGCCGCGAAGGGCTCGTGATGCAGGCGCACGGCCTCCTGCATGGTTTCCGGCAGCGACCACTGTCGCAGCAGCAGCGCCCCGAGATCCGCGTGCGTGAAGCCGAGCGCCTCCTGCTCGGACAGGTACAGAATGTCCTCGTTGCCGTTGGCCTGGGTCAGCAGGGTGCAGGACAGCTCGTGCAGCCGGAAGTAGAGCACCAGGCTGCCAATGTCGTGCAGGAGTCCGGAGATGAAGAGCCGCTCGGGGTGCAGTACCCGCGCCTCACGCGCCAGACCGCGCGCGATGAGACCGGTGAAGATGCTGTGCCGCCAGAAGGTGTCCATGTTGACCAGCGAGTTCGGGATGCTGGAGAAGGACTTCACGGCTGAGACCGCCAATACGAGGTGGTAGAGCTCGCGCATGCCAATCATCGTGATCGCACGAGTTACCGTGTCGACACGACCTCTGAGGCCGTAATGCGCACTGTTGACCAGCTTGAGCAGACGGGCGGTTAGATTGGGGTCGCGCCGGATGAGTTCGCCGAGTCGATCAGCCGTGGTGTTCTCGTCCTGCATCAATTCGGCGACGCGCAGGCAGACGTCGGGGGGCGAGACGAGTCCCGAGACCTCCGCTACCAGGCTCTCCGCCAGCCGTTGCCCTGCTGCCGGCATGGTTGGGCTCGTCGCTTCCTCGTTCAGGATCCTTGCAGCTTTCACCTTGCCTCCACTCGCGATCGGCGCTCGCCGGGCCTTTCCCTCGCGGCGGAAGGCCACCGGTAGCCGCCCCGCGTTCATGCGGACCACTGCGACTCTGTCTGAGGGCTTGCCGCAGGCATCATCTACCCCGTCACGGGGCACGGGGCAGATTCAGAACACGCGGCCGGGCACGGCCAGGTTGCACCCGGTGCTCCTCCTGTTCAGCGACTCGCGCATGGCGGGACTTGAGTGCACAGTTCACGCATCGCACAGATTGGTCCCTACTGATGTCCGAGGTACCCACCACGGCCCCCGTTCCACTGCTGCTCGTCGCCGTTCCGACCTACCGGCGGCCCAGAATGCTGACGGCCTGTCTCGAGTCCCTTCGGCGTCAGGAAGCGCCCCAGGACGTGCGCGTCGAACTGCTGGTGGTGGACAACGATCCCGAGGGCAGTGCCCGGCCGGTGCTCGCCGCGCTCGGAGAGGGGGCGTGCGTGCACTACGTGCTGGAACCGAGCCGCGGGTTGTCCAGCGTCCGCAATCGCATCCTGCAGGAGTGCCGCGAGCGTGGCGCGGCCTGGCTCGCCGGGATCGATGACGACGAGATCGCCCTGCCCGACTGGCTTCTGGAACTCTGGCAGGCACAGTGTCAACACGCGGCGGATATCGTCTGCGGTCCCGTGATCCGGATCCGGTGGGGTGAGGCCATCCCGGATGCCGCGACCCTGCGGACGCGAGTCGGGCGCGCGGACGGCCACTCACCGCGGCGCGTCGCGAGTGGTAATGCCCTGCTCAGGCTCGCTGCCCTCGGTGAGCCGCCGCAGCGCTTCGACACCGGGCTGAATCTCTCGGGTGGCGAGGATCACGAGTTCTTCGAACGGTTGCGCTCTGGGGGTGCCCGAGCTGTCTGGGCAGCGCGAGCCGTGGCCGTCGAGTGGTTGCCTCCCACGCGCCAGGGCCTGCGCTACACCTTGTGGCGTCATTTCAGCGATGGCGCCAGTGGTGTCGCTCGGGCGCGGGCGCGGGAACCCGCATGGCGGGTAGGGGGGCGCTACGGCCTGAAGGCGGCGGGCAAGCTCTGCGGGGCGCTGCTGGCGCTCCTCAGGCTGCCCATCCGACCGCGCCGGGCCAGCGTGGACGCAGCGATTCGGCTCGCGAACGCCCTGGGTCTGTTGGCCGGGCTCCTTGGCTTCCGGGTGGAGCGCTATCGTCATCCCGACGGGTTCTGATGCTTCGCGCGGCCGTTCGCCGAACTTTGGGCAGCCTCCCTGGCACCCCTCACGGCCAGCCAGGGCCCGGCGACTGGCCGTGACGCTACTCCTTGGCCGATAATCAGCAATCACCCCGGATGCTGGCGGCCGCCGGTCGCCGCCGGTCGGCAAACCCTCGCAGGATCAACCCGACTTGAAGACCCAAGCTCTGACGCGTCGCCTCCATGAGGGCGTGTTCAACGCGCTTTACTCGCGTTCATTGGTTTACAACACGTGCTGGGAAGACCCGGCGGTCGACCGTCAAGCGCTCAACCTGCGCCCGACCGATACGATGGTCGTGATCACGAGTGCTGGCTGCAATGTGCTCGATTACTCCCTGACGGGAGTCGGTCGCATCCATTCGGTCGATGCCAATCCGCGGCAGACGGCCCTGCTGGAACTCAAGATCGCTGCCATCCGCCGCCTGGACTTCGAGGACTTCTTCGAGTTCTTCGGCAATGGCAGGCATCGTCACGCAGCCGTGCTCTATCGACGGGTGCTCAGGCGTCATCTCTCGCCCTTCGCGACCAGCTACTGGGATCGACGCATCAACTGGTTCTGCCAGGACGACCCACGCGACACCTTCTATTTCTTTGGTCTCGCGGGTGTGTTCGCGCGCGTCTTTCGTGGCTACCTCAGGCTGCGGCCGCGCCTGCGTCAGGCCATCACCGAGATGCTCGCCTGTACCGACCTCGCGACGCAGCGGCAAATCTATGACACCCGCGTCGATCCACTCATGTGGTCACGCGCGATGAACTGGGCATTGTCGCGTCAGCTCACCATGAGCATGCTCGGTGTGCCTCATCCGCAGACACGCGAGGTCAAGCTCGCCCATGCCGATGGGGTGGCTGGTTTCATCCGTGAGGCGATCCGCTACGTGTTCCGTACATTGCCTGTGCAGAACAACTACTTCTGGCGACTCTATCTGCATGGCCGGTACGCGCGAGATTGCTGTCCGGAGTACCTGCGGGAGGAGAACTTCTCGCGCCTGAAGAGCGATGCCGTGTTCAAGATCGAGCCCCATACGAGCACCATCACTGCCTTCCTGCGCGACCAGGCTGGTCCGATTTCGCGCTTCGTCCTGCTCGATCACATGGACTGGATGGCAAGTCACGCGCCAGCGGCACTTGCCGAAGAATGGCAATACATCTTCGCCCGCATGACGCCGGATGCGCGTCTCATCTTCCGCAGTGCTCATGCCGATCCGGCCTATCTGCATGAACTCGTCGTCCCGGATGTCGGCAGGTTGCAGGATCGTCTGTTCTTCGACACAGAACTCGCCCAACGCCTGAACGCCGAAGACCGTGTGCACACCTACGCGGGTTTCCACATCGCCTCCCCACGCTCAACCTGAGCGAGCACAATTTTAGCGAAAACAAGGGGTTCTCGTGGGATTTCTGAGTCGAATGAAGGCTGACGCGCGCGTCCTCTGCACGCTGTTGCGGGGCAAGCGCGCCAGCGGCGATCACGCAGGTGATCTGGCTGCCTTCTATGGGCCGCAGGCCGAACAGTACGACGCCTTCCGGGAGCGTCTCCTGGCGGGTCGTGACACCCTGCTCACCGACCTCGGGGCACGGTTGCCTGCCGGGGCGCGGCTGGTGGAACTCGGTTGCGGTACAGGTCGCAACATCGGTTTTCTTGGCGATGCGCTCAACCGATGCGGGCGCGTGTGGCTGGTGGATCTTTGCGCACCGCTCCTGGCCGTGGCGAAGCGACGTACGGCCGATCAGGCGCACATCGAGTGCGTCGAGGGTGATGCCACCCGCTGGCAGCCGCCGCAACCGGTTGACGCCGTCTACCTCTCTTACGCGCTCACCATGATCCCGGACTGGCAGGCAGCCATTGCCAATGTCGAGCGCATGCTCACCCCCGGCGGGCTCGTCGGGGTAGTGGATTTCCACGTGTCCGCCGCCACACCCTCGCCCGGGCACGCGCGCCACGGGATGTTCACGCGCACCTTCTGGCCACGTTGGTTCGCGCACGATGGGGTGCATCTGGGCCCGGAGCGCCTGGCGGCGCTTGAGGCCAGGTTCGAGACCGTGCGTCTCACCGAGTCGCGCAATCCGGTCCCGTACATGGCGGGGCTGACCGTGCCCTACTACGTCTACATCGGGCGGCGTCGAACGGTGTAAGTGGCGGGCGGCGTCAGCGCGCTGATTTGGGTTTTTCCAGAATCCGGCATCGAGCCGTCAGGACAGCCGTTCGCTACCACCGTCTGACGGTCGCAATCGCTCGCGGTTATTCGCTCTCAACGCTGCATGGCGCGGCCCAACCCATCCATCAGCTTGCCCATCCAGTGGTCGAAGCCGCCGCTCTGCTCCACGATCTGCGCGGACCC
>DNIF01000025.1 GCA_003485715.1 Gammaproteobacteria bacterium | reverse complement strand
CGTGCTGGAGCGCTTCTGGACCCTGCAGCCGCGCCGGGTAAGCCCTGATGGGCTCACCAGCGAGGTCTGGACCCTCATCCGGGAGAAACGCCTGACGCCGGAGCGTCTGGTCGAACTGGAGCGCGGCTCGGCCCTCGGCCGCATCCTGGCGGCGGGGTTGTCGCCCCAGGCCATGGCCTCGCGCGAACGCATGCGGGAGCGCATCGAGGACATCGGGCGACACGTCGTGCACGACCTCGGTCGTTACCTGAACACGCTCGGTACCGTGGCGGCCATTGCGCCGCTCCTCGGCCTGCTCGGCACCGTCATCGGCATGATCCGCATCTTCGCGGCGGTGGAGGGCGGCGGCCTCGGTGACGCGCGCGCGTTGTCAGGGGGCATCGCCGAGGCGCTGGTGGCCACCGCCTCCGGGCTCTCGGTCGCCATCCCGGCGCTACTCTTCTACCGCTATTTCCGCAATCGTATCGATGCCCTGGTGGTGGATCTCGAAGTGGAGACCATCAAGCTGGTCGATGCCCTGCAGGATGCCGGCATCGTGCGCGAAGTACGCTGGGACGTGTCCGAACGCCCGGAACGCTCCCCCGAGCGCCCCCCCGAGCGGGCGGCGCGATGAGCGGCGCGGGGGGCGGAATGGGCGTCACACCGTTGTTCATTCGGGTACTCGCCCAGCGCCCATCGATGTGCCCGGCGCTGACGATCGGTTCGCTGGCCTGTCCCTGCGGAGGTTCGCATGCGCTTCGGTGAGCGACGCGGTGACGAGCACATCGAGATCAACGTCGTGCCCTTCATCGACGTGCTGCTGGTGCTGCTCATCTTCTTTCTGGTTGCCACCAGCTTCCTCGAGACCTCACGGCTGCATATCGCACTGCCCCGGGCCGATGCGATCCTCGACCCGGCCGATCAAAAGACCCTGCGCGTATCGATCGACCAGGGGGGGCGTGTCGAGGTGGCGGGACAGGTGCTCGAGCGGCCGACGGCCGAAAGCCTGGCAACGCTGCTCCGCGGGCTCGAGGGCGAGGCGCTGGCCGAACGACCGGTGGTGATCGCGGCCGACTCCGAGGCCCGCCATCAGGATCTCGTGACCGTGATGGATGCCTTGCGGCAACTGGGCGTGCGGCGTCTGGCCATCGCCACGGTTGCCGAGTCGCCCTGACCGCCAGGGCCAGAGGCTCCGCATGCGGGCGCAGCACGGGGCTGGTGGCGAGGCCGGGAGCGAGGTCGCGAGACCCGGCGGTGGCTGGCGCGGGCGTCTGGAGGCGGCGCTCACCGACGCCTGGTACCACGGCCATCCGGCGCTGCTGCCACTCTGGCCATTGGGCCTGCTGTGGGCAACGCTGGCCGCTGCCCGCCGGGCGGCGCATGCGAACGGTCTCCTGCACAGCACGCGGCTCCCGCTGCCGGTGATCGTGGTCGGCAATCTCACGGTGGGCGGCACCGGCAAGACACCCCTCACCATCTGGCTTGCCGAGCAGCTCAGGGCACGCGGCTATCGCATCGGCATCGTCAGCCGTGGTCATGGTGGGCGGGCGACCGAATGGCCGCAGATCGTGCGTCCGGACAGCGATCCCGATCAGGTGGGCGACGAGGCCGTGCTCATCGCCCGTCGCACGGGCTGCCCCATGGCGGTCGGACCCGATCGGGTGGCAGCGGCCGAGGCACTCATCGAATGGGCGCAACCGGATCTGCTGCTCAGCGACGACGGCCTGCAGCATTACGCGCTGGCCCGTGACCTCGAGATCGTGGTGGTGGATGGCGTCCGCCGCTTCGGCAATCGGCGTTGCCTGCCGGCCGGACCGCTGCGCGAGTCGGAGTCACGTCTGGCCACGGTGGACCTCGTGATCTGCAACGGTGGCAGCCCGCGCCGCGGGGAGTTCGGCATGCAGCTCCTGCCCCGGGCGCTGGTGCCGGTGCTGGGCGGGCAGGAACGGCCGCCTACGAGCCTCGCGGGTGAACGCGTGCACTGCGTGACCGGCATCGGTCATCCCGAGCGCTTCTTCGCCACCCTGCGCGGGCTTGGCGCCCGAGTGATTGCCCACGCCTTCCCGGATCACCACCGCTTTCGTCGCGAGGACCTCGACTTCGGCGATGATGCGCCGGTGGTGATGACGGAGAAGGATGCGGTCAAGTGCGAACGCTTCGCTGATCGCCGCCACTGGTATCTGGCCGTCGAGGCCTCGCCCAGCCTGCTCTTCACCCAACGCCTCGACGCCCTGCTGAAGGAGCTCAACCATGGACAAGAAACTCCTCGAAATCCTCGCCTGCCCGGTGACCAAGGGCCCGCTCATCCTCGATGAGCGCAAGCAGGAACTCATATCGCTCTCGGCCCGGCTGGCCTATCCCATCCAGGACGGCATCCCGGTGCTGCTGGAGGAGGAGGCCCGTCCGCTCGAGAGCGCCGAGATCGAGGCCTATCGCTGATCGCGCTGTGGCCGACCGGGCGCGTGCCGTGCCCCGGATGGTCAGCCTGGCGGTGCCCCCGCCGTACCCCGGGTGCGGCATGACCGAACGTCTCATGAGGCAGGACCTTGGCGAAGGGAAAGAAGCAGTCGGGACCGACAGAGACCGACGGGGCCACGGTCGGCTACGAGAGCCAGCTCTGGCAGATGGCCGACGCCCTGCGCGGCAGCATGGACGCCGCCGAGTACAAGCACGTCGTGCTCGGGCTCATCTTCCTCAAGTACATCTCCGACGCCTTCGAGGAGCGGCATGCGCGGCTCGTGGCCGAGACGGCGCAAGGCGCTGACCCCGAAGACCCCGACGAGTACCGGGCGCAAGGCGCATTCTGGGTGCCGCCCGAGGCGCGCTGGCCGCTGCTCGCGGCAGCGGCCCGCCAGAGCACCATCGGCCAGCTTGTTGACGACGCCATGGCCGGCATCGAGCGTGACAACCCGGCCTTGCGGGGCGTGCTGCCCAGGGACTACGCCCGCCCCGCGCTCGACAAGCAGCGCCTCGGCCAGTTGCTCGACCTGATCAGCAACATCAAGGTGGGCGACGAGGCCAGCCGCGCCAAGGACGTGCTCGGCCGCGTCTACGAATACTTCCTCTCGCAGTTCGCCAGCGCCGAGGGCAAGAAGGGCGGCGAGTTCTACACCCCGCGCTGCGTGGTCACGTTGCTGGTCGAGATGCTCGAGCCGTTCCAAGGGCGGGTCTACGACCCCTGCTGCGGCTCCTCGGGCATGTTCGTGCAGTCGGTGGAGTTCATCCGCGCGCATGCCAACGGCAACGGCAATGGCGGCAAAGCGAAGGCCGACCTCTCGATCTACGGCCAGGAGTCGAACTACACCACCTGGCGTCTGGCGCGCATGAACCTCGCCATCCGCGGCATCGACAGCGGCCAGATCGCGCACGGCGACACCTTCCACAACGACCGCCACCCGGACCTGAAGGCCGACTTCATCCTCGCCAACCCGCCCTTCAACATCTCCGACTGGGGTGGCGAACGACTGCGCGATGATGTGCGCTGGCGGTATGGCACACCGCCCGCGGGCAATGCCAACTTCGCCTGGGTGCAGCACATCGTGCACCATCTCGCACCCGCGGGCGTGGCCGGCTTCGTGCTGGCCAACGGCTCGATGTCGTCCAACCAGTCCGGCGAGGGCGAGATCCGCAGGCAACTCATCGAGGCGGATCTGGTGGACTGCATGGTCGCGCTGCCGGGCCAGCTCTTCTACTCGACGCAGATCCCGGCGTGCCTGTGGTTCCTGGCGCGCGACCGATCAGGTCGTCATTCTCGCCCCCGACAAGGACACTCGGGGACAGGCGGCGGGGATCCCATGTCTCTGCGCGACCGCAGGGGCGAAATCCTGTTCATCGACGCGCGCAAGCTCGGCCGCATGGTGGACCGCACCCACCGCGAGCTGACCCGTGATGACATCGCCCGCATCGCCGACACCTACCACGCCTGGCGCAGCGCACCTCGTCATCCGTGCGCAGGCACGGACCCAGGGTCGTACACCGACCTGCCCGGCTTCTGCAAGAGCGCGGAGCTTGACGAAGTGCGCAAGCACGGCCACGTGCTCACGCCCGGGCGCTACGTCGGTGCCGAGGCACAGGCGGATGACGGCGAACCGTTCGCGCAGAAGATGCAGCGGCTTGCTGCACAACTGCGGGAGCAGCAGGCCGAGGCCGCGAGGCTCGATGCCGCGATCGCCGCCAACCTCAAGGAGCTGGGGTATGGCGAGTGAGCGCCGCCGTGGCGAAGCCGAGGAACGCCTGGCCCTCGGCCAACGGCGGGAAGGTGCCGGGTTTCCAGTCGCGCCGACCAAGGCGAGTCTGCCTCGTGATTACGCGGAGGCCTTCAGCGCGATCAAGCGGCGCATCCAGGAAGAGCGCCTGCGGGTGGTGCTGGCCGCCAACGCGGCGATGGTCCTGCTTTATCGGGACATCGGTCGGATGATCCTCGAGCGGCAGGATCGCGCGGGCTGGGGGGCGAAGGTGATCGACCGGCTGGCTGCCGACCTGCGCGGGGCGTTCCCCGACATGAAGGGCTTCTCGCCGCGCAACTTGAAGTACATGCGCGCCTTTGCCGCGGCGTGGCCGGAGTGGGCAATCGTGCAAGAGGCTCTTGCACAAATCCCTTGGTATCACCACATCGCCCTCCTGGAGAAGTGCCGGACCCCAGAGGAGCGTCTCTGGTACGCCCGCGAGAGCGCGGCGCAGGGTTGGTCCCACAACATCCTCTCGCTCCAGATCGAGTCCTGCGCATACGAGCGTCAGGGCAAGGCCATCACCAACTTCCGCGACACGCTGCCGCCCGCTGAGTCGGACATGGCCGCGCAGGTCTTCAAGGATCCCTACCTCTTCGACTTCCTTGGCACCGCCGATCCGCGCCGTGAGCGCGAAGTCGAACAGGCCCTGGTCGACCACATCCAGCGCTTCCTGCTCGAACTGGGCCGCGGATTCGCCTTCGTCGGCCGGCAGGTGCCGCTCGAAGTCGGCGATCAGGACTTTGTCGTCGATCTGCTCTTCTACCATCTGAAGCTGCGCCGCTACGTGGTCGTCGAACTGAAGGCGGTTGCTTTCGATCCCGGCTTCGTCGGTCAATTGAACCTCTACCTCTCCGCCGTGGACGATTTGTTGCGCCACCCGGACGACCAACCGACCATCGGCCTGCTCCTGTGTCGCGGCAAGAATGAACTGGTCGTCGAGTACGCGTTGCGGCATTTGAAGCGCCCTGTCGGCATCGCCGAATGGGAGACCGCGCTCGTCGACAAGCTGCCTACGGCACTGAAGGGCAGTCTGCCCACGGTCGAGGAGATCGAGGCGGAGCTCTCGGGCGCGCCGGGACGCCCCGTGCAGCGCCGCGGGAAGAAGCTGTGAGCGCCGTCGTGGCCCTGAGACTCGATGCTGCGGTTGCGGTCAATCTGGCGGAGATTGGGTATGGCCATTGACGAACGACTGCGAGAACAGCGCGAGGAGATCCTGCGTCTTTGCGCAATCCATGGCGCCCGCAACCTGCGGGTCTTCGGCTCTGTTGCGCGCGGGGAGGCCGACGCCCGGAGCGATATCGATTTTCTGGTCGAGATGGAACCGGGACGCAGCCTGTTCGACCTGGGAGGGCTCCAGTACGAGCTGGAGCGCCTGCTGGGCCGCCCGGTGGACGTAGTGACCGAACACGGGCTCAAGGCGCGCATCCGGGATCGGGTGCTCCAGGAGGCCGTGCCGTCATGAGAGACCCCCAAGAGCGGTTGCGCGAAATGCCCGAGGCGATCACGGCCATCGAGCGCCATGTCCATCGCAGCAAGGCCGCCTTCGAGCAGGACGAGTTGTTGCAAGGCTGGTTCGTCTGGAACCTGCAGATCATCGGCGAGGCGGCGCGGGCCTTGCCCGAGGATGTGCGTGTGCTGGCACCCGAGATCGAATGGCCCCGGATCGTCGGCATGCGCAACGTGCTGGTGCACGGGTATTTCGATATTGACGCCGACATCGTCTGGGATGCCGCCAGCAGAGATGCCCCGGCGCTTAAGCCCCGCATCGAGCAGCTCCTGCTGCGACTGGAGGGGCAGGCATGAGGGCCATGAGGAATACTGCGGGGCAGCGGGCGGGGGTGGCGAAGCTCGATACCGCAAGTGTCGCCAACCTGAGGGAGCTTGGGTATGGCGGGTGAGTGGCGTGAGCGATCATTTAGTCAGGCCGTCACTGTGAACCCACGAGTGCAACTTGCCCGTGGTACGAGCTACCCATTCGTTGACATGGGGGCAGTCAGCGCCAGGTCACGTTCTGCGTACGCGAGCGAGCAGCGGGAGTTCGACGGCGGCGGCTCGCGCTTCGCGGTCGGCGACACGCTGATGGCCCGCATAACGCCATGCCTTGAGAACGGGAAGATTGCCCGTTTCGCAGGCCACCCGGGCGAGATCGCCCACGGATCAACTGAGTTCATAGTGATACGTGGGCGCGATGGTGTTAGCGAAACGGCTTACGCCTACTACCTGACCCTTTGGGAAGGCGTCAGGGGTTACGCGATCAACCACATGACTGGTACGTCCGGCCGCCAACGGGTGCCGTCCGAGGCACTCGATCATCTGAAGGTGCCACTTCCACCGCTCCTCGAACAACGCGCCATCGCCCACATCCTCGGCACGCTGGACGACAAGATCGAGCTGAACCGGCGGATGAGCGAGGTGCTGGAGGCGATGGCACGCGCGCTCTTCAAGTCGTGGTTCGTGGATTTCGACCCCGTCCGCGCCAGGATGGAGGGCCGCGACCCCGGCCTCCCCCAGCCTCTCGCCGACCTCTTCCCCGTCTGCCTCGTCGAATCCGAACTCGGCGAGATTCCGGAGGGGTGGGAGGTTGCACCGCTGCCAGAGATCGTCGACGTCAACCCGACGCGCTCGCTCCGAAAGGGTGTCGTGGCACCCTATCTCGACATGGCGAACATGCCGACCCACGGGCACTCGGCGGACGATGTCGTCTACCGCGAGTTCGGATCGGGAATGCGCTTCATCAACGGTGACACGCTTGTTGCGCGGATTACACCCTGCCTTGAGAACGGAAAGACCGCGTTCGTCGACTTCCTTGAGGATGACCAGGTTGGCTGGGGATCGACCGAGTACATCGTCTTGCACCCGAAGCCGCCGCTGCCTGAGGAATACGCCTACTGCCTTGCCCGCAGCGCGGAGTTCCGAGACTTCGCGATCCAGAGCATGACGGGCACGAGCGGTCGCCAGCGCGTGCCGGCGGAATCACTCACGCACTTTCGAGTGGCAGTACCGCCGAAAGCGATTGCGCAGGCGTTCGGTCGCGCCGTCAAGCCAAGACTCGCGCGGGCCGCCGCAGCCGTTCGCGAATCCCGCACCCTCGCCGCCCTGCGCGACACGCTGCTGCCGAAGCTCATCTCCGGCGAGCTGCGGGTCAAGGCTGCCGAGAGAATCATCGAGGAGGTCCAATGAACGCGAAGCGAACGAAGGCCGCGTCGGGCCGGGCGCGCATCGAGTACCTGAAGGTGCAGAACTTCCGCGCGCTGCGCGAGCTCGAGTTCAAGGGCCTGACGCCGCTGACGGTGCTGCTGGGTCCGAACGGCAGCGGCAAGTCGACCGTGTTCGACGTATTCGCCTTTCTCGCCGAGTGCTTCGAGCTGGGCTTGCGCCGAGCCTGGGACAAGCGCGGGCGGGCGAAGGAGCTGAAGTCACGCGGTGGCGACGGTCCGGTGACCATCGAGATCAAGTATCGCGAGCCCGGCCTCCCGCCGATCACATATCGGCTCGCGGTCGACGAGCGGGCCAGTTCGCCCGTCGTCATCGAGGAGTGGCTGCAGTGGAGCCGCAAGGGTCGGGGTAGGCCGTTCCGATTCCTGGATTTCAAGGAGGGCATCGGCCGCGCCATCAGCGGCGAACAACCCGATGCCGACGACATTCGAGAGGACATGCCCCTCAAATCCGCGGATCTGATTGCCGTCAACGCACTCGGGCAGTTTGCCGAACATCCGCGCGTGGCCGCGCTGCGCGACTTCATCACCGGCTGGCACGTGTCCTATCTGTCGGCCGACAGTGCGCGCGGTCAGCCAGAGGCCGGCCCACAGGAACGCATGACCCGCACTGGCGACAACCTGGCGAACGTCATCCAGTACCTCGCCGAACAGCATGGCGAACGCCTGGAGCAGATCTTCGAGGTGTTGCGCCGCCGCGTGCCGCGCGTCGAGCACGTGCTGGCCGAGACGATGCCCGACGGCCGGCTGCTGTTGCAGATCAAGGACGCACCGTTCCGCCACCCGGTGCTGGCGAAGTTTGCGTCCGACGGAACACTGAAGTTGCTGGCCTATCTCGTCCTCCTGCACGACCCTACGCCGCCACCGTTCATCGGTATCGAAGAGCCGGAGAACTTCCTGCACCCGCGACTGCTGCCGGAGCTTGCGGAAGAGTGCCGCGCCGCGAGCGCGCGCACGCAACTGCTGGTGACGACGCATTCCCCATTCTTCCTGAACGGGCTGCGGCCCACCGAGGTGCGCGTGCTGTGGCGCGACGAGCAGGGCTACACGCAAACCGAGCGTGCGGCCGACCTGCCCGGCGTGCCTGAGTTCGTCGAAGAGGGGGCATTGCTCGGGCAGCTCTGGATGGAGGGGCAGCTCGGCGTGGGCGACCCGCTGGTCAACCAGGGCGCGCCGAGCCGCCCGCAGCGGAGGCGCTGACCATGTCCGCTACCCATCTCGAGGTCCTGGTCGAAGAGCCCTCGATGGAGGCCTTTCTGCGTGCGCTGTTGCCGCGCCTGCTGCCGCAGGACCGCAGCTTTTCCATCCACCCGTTTCAGGGCAAAAGCGACCTGCTTGGCAAACTCGAATCAAGGCTGCGTGGTTACGCCGCCTGGCTGCCAGACGACTGCCGCATCGTGGTCGTGGTGGACCGCGACGATGAGGACTGCCGCGTGCTGAAGCGCCGGTTGGAGTCGATGGCCGGAGACGCAGGCCTGCGCACCCGGACGCATCCGGGAGGTGCGCCATGGCAACTCGTCAACCGCATCGCCATCGAGGAGCTGGAAGCCTGGTACTTCGGTGACTGGGCAGCCGTGCGCGCGGCATATCCGAGGGCGTCGGCCAGGGTGCCGCGCCGGCAGGGTTTCCGCGATCCGGATGCCATCGCCGGCGGCACCTGGGAGGCGTTCGAGCGCGTACTGCAAGCGCATGGGTACTTCCAGGGCGGGCTAATGAAGATCGAGGCGGCCCGGATGATTGGGGCGCAGGTCGATCCGGTGCGAAGCTCGTCTCACAGCTTCCGAGTCTTCAGCGAAGCACTCCTGGAGGCGTGTGGGTGACGCCCAATGCAGATCCACTCTCTGCTACTTCGGGCTACCGACAACGTCGGTCGGTGAGCGACGTGACGGCACCGGCCAGCGAAGTGCTCGTCTACGAAGCACCCGACGGCGGCGTGCGGGTGGAGGTCAAGCTCGACCGCGACACGGTCTGGCTCAACCAGGGGCAGATGGCCGAGCTGTTCGGGCGCGAGCGCTCCGTGGTCACCAAGCACATCCGCAACGTCTTCAGGGAGGGCGAGCTGGACGCCGGGGCAGTATGTGCAAAATTTGCACATACTGCCGCCGACGGAAAAACCTACCAGGTGGATCATTACAACCTGGACGTCATCATCTCGGTCGGCTACCGCGTGAAATCCGCGCGCGGTACCCAGTTCCGCATCTGGGCCACCCGCACACTGCGCGAGCACCTGGTACGGGGCTACACGTTCAGCCACCAGCGTTTCGAGCGCAACGCCGCAGAGCTCGAGGCGGCGCTTGTCCGGCAGCCGCGGCACTCGCCGAGAGCCATGCCGCCATGACCTTCGACCAGATCATGACCTGGGCCGCGGCCGGTGAGTCCGAGACACAGGAGTTCAAACGCTCGACCGGTCAGCGGCGCGAGGCGGCGCGCACGCTCTGCGCACTGCTCAACCATCGCGGTGGCCGGGTGCTGTTCGGCGTCGAGCCCGACGGTCGTGTGACCGGCCAGCAGGTGAGCGACCATACGCTCGAGGAAATCGCGCAGGAGCTGCGCGAGATCGAGCCGCCGGCGTTCCCTGCAATCGAGCGCGTCGTCGTGGGCGACGGGCACGAGGTGCGGGTGATGTCCGTCGGCACTGGCCACAGCCAACCCTACACCCACCGCGACTACGCGACCGGCGGAAGTTCCATCGGCGTCGCGATGTACGACGATCGCCTGGAGGTGAGTTCTTCAGGAACGCTGCATTTCGGCTTCACGCCACAGGCGCTCTTCGAGCCGCACGAGTCCCGACCCTGGAATCCGCTCATCGCCAGCGTCTTCTATCGGCGCGGCATCATCGCGACCTGGGGGCAGGGAACGCTCAGGATGGCGGTCTGGGCGGAAGAAGCGGGACTCCCCCGGCCCGAGATCCTGGAGATCCCGGGTGCGGTCGTGGTGCGGTTCCAGAGGAAGCCAACCGAGCAATCGCCCGGGGAAGCGCCCCAGAAAACGCCCGAAGCCATCCTCGAGCTTCTTCGGGAGCAGCCAGGGCTGGCGTTCTCGGAGCTGGCACTGCTCCTGGGCAAGTCCGAGAGCGCCGTCAAACGCGCCGTCCGCAAGCTCCGTGAATCCGGCCGCCTGCAACGCATCGGGTCCGACCGGGTCGGGCATTGGCAGGTGAACGCGTGACCGCCTTCACCGAGTCGGTCGTCGAAGAGGCTGCCCTGGTGTGGCTCGAAGGTGTCGGCTGGCAGGTCGCGCATGGCCCCGACATCGCACCGGACACACCTGCCGCCGAACGGAGCGATTACGGTGAGGTGGTTCTGCCACAACGGCTGCGTGCCGCGCTGACGCGGCTGAACCCTGCGCTGTCTGCCGAGGCGCTGGAAGACGCCGTGCGCAGGCTGACCCGCCCCGAGGGCCTGGATCTGCTCCAGCGCAATCGCAACCTGCATCGGCTTCTGGTCGATGGCGTGACGGTCGAATACCGTGCTGCCGACGGCAGCATCCGCGGCGCGCAGGCGCGGGTGATCGACTTCGACGCTCCGACTGACAACGACTGGCTGGCGGTGAACCAGTTCAGCGTGGTCGAGAACAAGCACTCGCGACGGCCGGATGTGGTGCTGTTCGTCAACGGCCTGCCGCTGGCGGTGCTGGAGCTGAAGAACGCGGCCGCCGGGAACGCCACGATCTGGGGTGCCTTCCAGCAGCTTGAGACCTACCAGGCCGAGGTGCCGGCGTTGTTCGCCAGCAATGCCCTGCTTGCCATCTCCGACGGGGTGGCGGCACGCGTGGGCACGCTCGCTGCCGGGCGCGAGTGGTTCAAGCCCTGGCGCACCGTCACGGGCGATGCGCTGGCCGGTGCGCACCTGCCCGAGTTGCAGGTGCTGATCGAGGGCCTGTGCGCACCGCGACGCCTGCTCGATCTGCTGCGGGATTTCATCGTGTTCGAGGATGACGGCGGACGCATCGTCAAGAAGATGGCCGGCTACCATCAGTTCCATGCCGTGCAGGTGGCAGTCAGCGAAACATTGCGCGCGGCAGAGCTGCACCGCACGGGCCAGCGCGCCGCCGAGCCAGCGGTCCGCTACGAGGTGGGCCGCACACCCGGTGGTGCGCCCGGCGACCGGCGCGTGGGCGTGGTCTGGCACACGCAGGGCTCGGGCAAGAGCCTGACCATGGCCTTCTACGCGGGCCGCATCATCCGCGAGCGGGCGATGGGCAACCCGACGCTGGTGATGTTGACCGATCGCAACGACCTCGATGACCAGCTCTTCGCCACCTTCGCGCGTTGCCGCGATCTGCTGCGCCAGCCACCGGTGCAGGCCGCGAGCCGCGCGCATCTGCGCGAGCAGCTCGGCGTGGCGGCGGGCGGGGTGGTGTTCAGCACCATTCACAAGTTCTTCCCGGAGGAGATGGGCGACCGGCACCCCTGCTTGTCCTCCCGCCACAACATCGTGGTGATCGCCGACGAGGCGCACCGCAGCCAGTACGACTTCATCGACGGCTACGCGCGCCACCTGCGCGATGCGTTGCCACACGCCTCCTTCATCGGCTTCACTGGCACGCCGATCGAGCTTGCGGACGCCAACACCCGCGCGGTGTTCGGCGATTACATCAGCGTCTACGACATCCAGCGCGCCGTGCAGGACGGTGCCACGGTGCCGATCTACTACGAGAGCCGCCTGGCCAGGTTGACGCTGCTTGATTCCGAGCGGCCGCAGATCGACCTGGATTTCGAGGAGGCGACCGAGGGCGAGGAGGTCGAGCGCAAGGAGAGGCTCAAGACCAGATGGGCACAGTTGGAGGCGGTGGTCGGGGCCGAGCGGCGGCTGGCACTGCTGGCCCGGGATATCGTCCGGCACTTCGAAGAGCGCTGTGAGGCGCTGGCTGGCAAGGCGATGATCGTCTGCATGAGCCGGCGCATCTGCGTGGATCTGTATCGCGAGATCGTGAAGCTCTGCCCGCAATGGCATGACGCTGGCGACGAGCGCGGTGCGATCAAGGTGGTGATGACCGGCTCCGCCTCAGACCCAGCGGACTGGCAGCCGCAGATCCGCAACAAGGCGCGGCGCGAGGCGTTGGCCCATCGCTTCCGCGACCCAGAAGACGCTTTCAGGCTGGTCATCGTGCGCGACATGTGGTTGACCGGCTTCGATGCACCCTGCCTGCACACGATGTACCTGGACAAGCCGCTGCGTGGGCACGGGCTGATGCAGGCGATCGCGCGCGT
>DNIF01000008.1 GCA_003485715.1 Gammaproteobacteria bacterium | reverse complement strand
TGAATCCGAGGTTCGTGTGCAGGAGCAGGCGATCCTCGTTCAGGCGCTTGGTGATGAGCGCGAGTGCGTAGCCACCGTCACCCGCGATGTGAGAGGGACCCTGGCCCAGTTCCGGGATGTAGCCAAGGCTCACGGCAATGCCGACCGGCCCGTCGGCCACGGCGGGCAACAGCAGGGTCTTGGCCTGGAACACGGGGTTGGAGATGTCGTTGCCGAATCCGGTCTCGAGCCCGAAAGTACTGACGGCGGTCAGTTCCAGCCACTGGGTGACAGAAGTACCAATCAGCGTATGCAGGCTGTCTTCCCACGGCCCGCCGGTCGAGGCCGTCTCGAGCCACACCTCGGAGGTCACCTGACCTTCGTCCACGATGCGCGCGTCGTCGGTGACGAAGGGGCGCACGGCCAGAGCATCGAGCGGGGTCAGTGTGAGCAGCGAGACAGTGAGGGTAAGGCGGTGCATGGGCGGAATCTCGACAAAGGTTGTTTCAGCCGCCCGACGCGCCTGCGGCGCGAGCGGCAACGAGAGAATGGGGCGAGGGATACGTCGGGAAGCCAAAGGGGCTTGCCGGCGCCGGGCAATCATTGCGCGCCGAAGCCAAGAGAGCGGGCGCGAGTGTAGGCAACGGCGGGCGGCTCTGTCACGCAGACCAGGACATCAATTCAGGCCGGTCAATCCTGCACCGACAGGGGCACATCGTTGCGCAGGCTGCGACTGGCGAGGTCGATGTCCATCACCCGCACCACGCCGCCCTTTGCGTAGAACACCAGGGCGGTGGAGTCAGAAGGCTGATGCAGGCCGAGGAATCCGTCGATCCCGGCCGCCAGGATGCGCAGATCGCGCGCGAAAACGCCAAGCAGCAGCAAGGCCCCGCCACTCAAGGCGAGGATGGCGAGTGCATTCACTCGCCAGATCCACTTGAAGAAGCCATCGAGGCGATTTTCCATAAGCTGGATCATGGTGCTCGGTCATTTGTTTGCGACCAGACCGAGCATCGCGCCCCGGAGGGTGCAGGAGGGCCGCGTCAATCGGATGGTGAAAAGATAAACAGTTGGGCGCTTGCCTGCCGACGCCTGCCTGACGTTCCCCGCCTTGTGCAATCCGCATGGCGGAGTTGCGAGCCAGCCTGGGGCCCCACCCGTGCCGCAGTACCTGTCCTCCTGGCGGGTCCTCCGCGACCCATGCGGGCAGGGTCGCGAAGTGGTGGGCTTTTCGCTGTTACCCTCGCAGGCTTCCCGGACTAGCCGTCCGGATTCAGTCCTGTCCGGAGCATCGCGGGCAGTCCCCGGTCGCCTGCCCCTGAAGTCACCCGCCCACTAACCGGAGTCCCCTATGCCCAAACCGCCCAGTTCACGTCCACCGCGCGCACCCGGTTCCTCGATCACCGGAAAGGCGCGTCCTGCCCGCCGCGGCGAGGGTGCGCCGGCCCGCAGCGAGCGTGCACCCGGTGCTGCCCGGGCTGTGAGGGAGCGCACAGGTGCTGCCGACGCGGGATCCCGAGCGCCCGCCAGACGCTCAGCGGCATACGGCGACGGTGGCCCACCGTCGCCGCGTACCGCTCGCCCGGCGCGAGCAGAGGGCGGTGCCAAAGCGTCGACCCCGCGGTCCCGTCCGCCTGCGCGTGGCCCCCGAGGGGAGGCCGGCCAGCTACCCGTGCGCGCCCCACGCCCGGCCCGCGCTGGGGGATTCCGCGACGGTGACCGACCTGCCCCGCAGCCGCTCGAGGCGCGGGTGGCTCGTGCCTTGCGGGAGGGCGTGACTGCCCAGTCCACGCGCTGGGTCACGGAGCAGTTGATGGAGCACGACGTGTCCCCGGCAGAGCTGGCGGCGGCAATCTATCAGGTGCTCGGACGTAGTCCGCGCGCGCGTCCCACGACCGACGCCGGTGGGTTCACGGCCCGGCAAGCCCCGCGTGAGCGTTCCAGTGAGCGCCCCAGCCGCTCGGCGCCGGCCTTTGGCGCCCCGGGTCGTCCCGCAGCCAGACCCAGGGCAGGTGCGCCGGGGCGGGCCGAGGGGCGGCGTACGGGTGAAGGCCGGGATGGTGCTGACAGGCGACCCGCGGGCCCACGGTCGACGGCCGGTCGCGCCGGAGGGGCCTGGGCCGGGCCAGGTGTTGAGGAGGCCCCACCACGTCCGCGTGTGAAGGGCGGACCCGGTGCGCGTCGGGTGGCTGCCAGCACCCCCGCGCGGGGTCCACGCAAGGATCGGCCCGGTGGCATCACCGGCTTCGCGCGCGGGGCGAAGGACCGCGAAGACTGAGACAGCGCGCCCGGGTCCGGACTAAGGGCGCGCCTCGCTCGCCGTCGTCTCGCGCGCGAGCAGCTCTTCCAGCTCGACTCGGCTGCGCGCCGCCAGCGCGATGAGTCTTTCCTGATCGTGGCGATGCAGGGCGGATGCGCGCAGCAACGCATCATCGTGATCGATGAAGGCGCGGGCAGCGGCGCGGGCGCTGGTCGGGGCCTCGCCCAGGGCGACGAGTGCGCGCTCGGCGAGGGCGACGGCACTGCGGAAGGTCTCGCGCTCGAAATCCACGCCCAGTTCGACGAGTTCGAAGGCGTCCAGGCGGCTCTGCGCGCGTGCGAGGATGCGCACGTGCGGATGCGCCTCGCGCACCCTGCGCACCGTTTCCGCCAGGTTCTCCGGGGCACCGGAGGCGAGTACCAGCACCTCGGCCTGGTCGAGCCCGGCGGCGCGTAGGGTATCGAGACGGCTGCCATCACCGTAGCGTGTCTTCCAGCCGAAGCGCCGCGCTAGTTCCACGTGTGAGGGGTCGTGGTCGATGATGCTGACGCTGTAGCCGCGCGCGAGCAGCATGCGCGCGATCACCTGCCCGAAGCGTCCGAAGCCCACCACGATCACGGCACCACCCTCGGGGGCCGGAGTGGCAGAGGGCGGTGCCACGGGGTTGTAGTGGTAGAGCCCCAGCCGTTCGACCAGGATGAACAGCAAGGGGCCGGCGAGCAGGCTCAGCGCGGCGACGGCATCGAGTTCGGCGGCCACGGCCGGTGTGATGAGACCGCTGTCGCGCGCATGCCGGGTGAGCACGAAGGAGAACTCCCCGATCGGCGCAAGCGCCACCAGGAAATAGCGCCCACCCTGACCGGAAAGCCCGGTCGCCTGTGCCAGCGCGGCCAGTACACAGCCCTTGACCAGCAGCGCGCCCAGTGCCGCGCCGACGATGAGCAGCCATTCGGCGCGGATGAGGGCGAGGTCGAGATTGAGCCCCACCGACATGAAGAACAGGCCAAGCAACAGGCCCTTGAAGGGCTCGAGATCCAGTTCGACCTCATGCCGATATTCACTGTCGGCGAGCAGCACGCCCGCGAGAAAGGTGCCGAACGCCATCGACAGCCCCGCGGCGTCCGCGAGCAGGGCTGCACCGATGACGATCCCGAGCGAGAGCGCCACGAAGGGTTCGCGTTCGCCCCCGGATGCCACCCAGCGGAACAGCGGTCGCGCGATGTAATGCCCGAACACGAGCAGCCCGATGACGATGGCGAACGCCTTGAGCAGCGCGACGGGGGCGATGAGAGCACCGTTCATCAGGCTCCCGGCCCCGACCCAGCCGATGATGAGCAGTACCGGCACGACCAGGATGTCCTGCAGCAGCAGCACGGCAAAGGCGGATCGGCCAGGTTCGGTGCCGAGCAGACGCCGGTTGACCAGTTCGCGCAGCCCCATGGCGGTCGAGGACATCGGGATGGCCAGCGCGGCGATGAGCCAGAGGTAGGGCTGCCCTGTGAACGCGGCCGCTACGCCGATGAGCAGTGCCGTCAGCAGGTACTGGGACAGCCCGAGCCCGAGGATGCGATGACGCATCTCCCACAAGGCCGCCGGGCGCAACTCCAGCCCCACGAGAAAGAGCAGCAGGACCACGCCGAGTTCAGAGACGTGCAGGACGAGCTCCCGATCCACACCGAGGTTGCTGACCAGAGGCCGGATCGCGAGGCCGACCAGCAGATAGCCCATCAGGCTGCCCAGCCCCAGTTTCTTGCACAGGGGCGGGGCGACAGCGGCGGCGGCGAGGAATACGAGCAGGGCGGCTAGCATGAGGCGAAGGTGACTTGCAGGCCGTGCCGGCCCCGGGAGCCCCACAGTCTGTCACAGGCAACGACCGGGCGGCGCAAGCCCTGGCCCCGATCCCCGCGCCCCGTTTTTCATCCCCGCGCGTGCGCTGTCGTCCGCTGTATCGCGGCGCCGAAGGCGGAGTACACGGCCCGGGCCACCGGATTGGTCAGGGCCTCGTATTCCAGGTGCCATTGCAGGGCCAGCGCGAAGGGATGGGCCTCCACGCTGACGGCCTCGATGGTGCCGTCTGTGGCCTCGGCCTCGATGGTGAGGCCACTCGCCAGGCGTTCGATACCTTGGGCGTGCAGGCTGTTGACCGGGCACCCGGACAGACCGGTGAGGCGGGCGAGCAGGCCGCCGGGCCGGAACTGCACCGAGTGGCGCTCGGCGTAGCGCTCTTTGGTTGGCCCTTCCGGGGCGCGGTGATCCAGACGCCCCGGAAGGGTGTGCAGGGCCGGGTGCAGGCTGCCGCCCAGCGCGACGTTCAGTTCCTGCAGTCCCCGGCAGATCCCGAGCAGCGGCAGGCCGTGAGTGGTCGCAAGGACGGCCACGGCCAGGGCGGTGGCATCCCGGGCCTGGTCGAGGGGGGCACAGGGCGTCGTGGCGGTCGCGCCGTAATGCTCGGGGTGCAGATTAGAACGCGCGCCGGTGAGACAGACACCCGCGCAGCGTTCGAGCAGGCCCGGCAAACTAGCCCCTTCCTCGCGCGCCGGCAGCAACACCGGTTCCACCCCGGCCAGCGCCCACAGAGGCTCGAGATACTGCTCTGCCACGCGCTGCTCGTAGCGGCCATTGGTCTCGATGCGATCGGCCACTACCGCCACCCAAGGCCGTGCTGCCATGGTCAACCCGGCCCGAAGGCGAGGGCGATCTTCTCCTGCAGGTGGGCGAGGGCAGTGGTGGGCGCGTAACGGGGGCGTTCCCCGGGCGCCAGGCAGGAAGGCAGGCAGGCCACCGGCGTGTCGTGATTCGGGTCGTAGAAGAAGGGGATGGAGTAGCGCTCGCGGGCGCTGCGGTTCACCACTCGGTGCACCGTGGAGGCGTAGCGGTCGTTGGTCCAGCGGGCGAGCATGTCGCCGACATTCACCACGAGCGCGCCCTGCACCACCGGCACGCTATACCAGGTGCCGTCGCGCGCAAGCACCTCGAGCCCCGGCAGCTCGTGCTGGGCGAGGAGGGTCAGGCAGCCGTAGTCCGTGTGTGCGCCGGCGCTCAGGCGATCACCCCCGCTGATGAAGGGTGGATAGCGCAATGGCCCCGCTGTGGTCATGGGCTGGTCGAGGAAGGGATCGAAGTGCTCCGGCGGCAGCCCCAGCGCGAGCGCAAAGCAGCTCATGAGCTCGCGCCCCAGGGCGGTCAGGCGAGCGTGGTACTCCGTCCAGACTTCGCGGAAGCCCGGGATGCCTTCTGGCCATTGGTTTGGCCCGTGCAGCGGCACACCGGCTACCACCAGCGGGTGGTCGGGGGGGAGGTCGCGCCCGATCTTGATGCCCTCCTTGAGGTCGCCGCCACTCTTCTGTGTGCCCGGATCCAGATTCTCGCGGCCGAGTTCGAACCAGCCACGATGCACGGGGGAGTGTTCGATGGCGACCCGCGACTTCTCGGCCAGGGGACGGGCGAAGAACTGGCGCGAGGCAGCGAAGGCACGCTCGAAGAGCTCCGCCGGGATCCCGTGACCGGTGATGAGCAGGAAGCCCGGGTCACGGCAGGCGGCGTCCATCGCCTGTGCGATGCAAAGGCGTGCGGCATCGCCGCGCGCGGGCATGCCGCCGAGGTCGACGACGGGAAGCCGGGGCAGGGGAGCCGGCGACTGTGCGAGGGGGTGGGTCATGTTGCGGGTGCTGGGGCAGGGGCGGCCAGAAAATCCACGGCAGGGGGCGACAGGCGAGGATAACGCCGGGGCCAGCGACCGCAAGAGCGCGCAGTCATCTGCGTCAAGGCGAAGTCACTTGGCCGAAGGTTGTCCACCGGGGACGACATGGCTCGGTGGTGGTGACGACCGGCAGGGCGCTGAACCAGCGGACTCAAGCCCGCCGCAGCCCCGGAATCGCATGTCCGCGCTCGTACACGACGAGTCCGAGCAGGATGAGCAGCGTCCCAAGGCCCTCGCGCCAGCCGAAGGATTCATCGTTGACTGTCACGCCGATGATGATCGAAGCAAGCGGCGTCAGCAGCGACACCAGGGCGGTGCGGCTCGCCTCCATGTGGCGGAGCAGATGGTAGAAGAGCAGGAAACCGATCACCGAGCCAAAGACGCCGAGGTAGAGGATGCTGCCCGCCGTGCGCCAGTGCCAGGTTTCCGGCAACGCAGCCCCGTCGTGCAGCCACCAGGTCAGGAAGTAGAGCGGCAAGGTGATGCCGATGCCGCCAGTCAGGAGCGTGACCACCGGCAGGCGGTGGTCGATGCGCTTCAGCCATACGGCACTCAGGCCATGCAGCACGTTCGAGGCAGCAGCGGCAATCAGGCCCAACGGCGCGAGTGCTCCCAGGCCGCCGCTCGCGCCGAACATCACGACGAGGCCGGCGAGCCCCAGCAGCATGCCGGCCAGGCGGGGCGGGCTGAAGGCGTCCTCGCCCAGCACAAAGGCAGCGAGCAGACCGGTTGATAGGGGCATGAGACCACCGACGATGGCGATCCACCCCGAGGGGATGAATTGCGCGCCCCAGTAGACGGTAAGCATGGCGCCGTAGATGCCGACGCCGGCAGCCAGATAGGCGTGCAGGGCCACGCCCGAAATCGGTAATGGTCGCCGCAGCGCCAGTTGCACGGCCGCGAGGATCACGAAGCCTACGAGCATGCGTGCGCCCAGGCCGACCACGAAGGAGACCTCCGCATCAGCGCTCCACTGGATGGCCAGCGGCGTGGTGGACCAGATCAGCACCAGTGCCAGGAAGGCCGACGCCAGGCGCGGCGGCGAGTTGTCGGTGGTGGCGATGCCCACCGACGCAGCAGGCGCCCCGGTCACGGTGGCTGCGACCGGGGCACTGGCCATCGTGGGGTGACCGATGGGGTGATCGACGGTTCGCATCAGTGACTCAATCGCAGCTGATCGAGGAGCCGGATGATCTGCGCGCCCGGGATGGCGTAACTGATGCCGCTTGGGTCCGAGAGGGCAGCCTCGCGGCTGCGCTTCACCAGCACCATGTTGATGACGCCCAGCAGATCGCCGGTCTCGACATCATAGAGTGGACTGCCACTGTTGCCCGGATAGGCAACCGCATCGAGCTGGTAGATGTCCCAGGCTCCGCGGCGCAGACGCACCTGCTCGGCCGTGAGTTCGCGTGCCGAGCCGCGCGGGATGGCTACTGGCGAGATCCCCGCGATGATGCCCGTATGCGTCACCGGGTAGAGCCCGAGCACTGCCCCGATGGGGAAGCCGGTAAAGGCGATGGGCAGCCCTGGACGCGCACGCCTGGGTTCGGCGAACCGGAAGGCCGGCAGGGGCGAGCCGGTTGTAAAGCGCAGCACGGCGAGGTCGTGCTCGTCGTCGCGTTCGAGCACTTGCACGGGCTCACTGCGACCTTGCTCGCCGCGCCCGATGAAGATGACGTAGGTCTCGTTGCTCGTCCGCGAGAGCGGACGTGCCACCACGTGCGCGTTGGTGATGACGGTGCGGCCGTCACCGACGATGAAGCCAGTGCCGAGCAGGGCCGCAGCGGGGCTGCGCAGGCGATCGAAGGTGCCGACGCCCACCACACTCGGCGAGATCTCCTCGATGACATCCGGCAGCCGGGATTCGGCCCGGGTCGCTGCGGCAGGAAATGCCAGTGCAATGCCGGCGAGCAGCCAGAGGGTGAGTCGAGCAAGGGGCCGAGAATGATGTTGGTGCAGCGCGGTTTCGGCTCGAATGACCGGGGCGTCGTCGGGCGAGTTGACGCAGAGAGATGTAGGCATGGTTTCAGTGAGTTCCGGGAAGTGCGTGGGTGGGGTGAGAGCGGGAGCAGCGGATGCGACGATGCCGTGGACCAGTCGCACTGGCCCGGTGCCAGGGGATGAGAGGATGGAAGGGTCGCGCGTTCGGCAGGATTTGTAGAAATCGCCCCTCAGAGTCACGCCCCACCGCATCGGCAGTGTAGCCGAGGTCGATTGATGCACCGCAGGCACCGGAGCTCGTATCTCCCTGACCATCAGCGGCGGCAGTTGTTGCACCCCGTCGCACGCGGGCTCGGGTAAGCTTCGGGCCACGGCCTCCGCCGCTGAGGGCCGTGACCGCTGCTCACTTCCTGCCCCCGCCCTCACGGAGCCCTTCGTCATGCGCGTACGCCACCTTCGGCAGCTTGCCCTGCCCCTTGCCCTGCTCACGGCGACCCTGCCGGCGTCCGCCGCCACCATCCAGTTCGATTTTCGCTTCGACGACACGGGCTTCTTCACGCAGGCCCGGCGCAACGTGCTGGAGGCGGCGGGTGCATTCTGGTCCGGCGTGCTGGCTGACACGCTGAACGCGATTACACCGAGTGGCAGCAACACCTGGACGGCCATCACCACCGATCCGCGCAACATCAATCTGGACGTGTCGGTGAGCAATCTGCAGGTTGCTGCGGATGCCATTCTCATCTTCGCCGGAGCGACCAATCTGACGGGCCTTGCCGTGGGCGGGCCGGGTGGCTACAACGCCTCCGGCACCGGTGCCTTCCTGCAGAATGTCGAGGCACGCGGTGAGGTGGGCGCAACCCTGGGCGCAACTGCCGGCGAGTTCGCCCCCTGGGGCGGAACAATCAGCTTCGATTCGGATCGCAACTGGTACTTCGATGCGGACGTGAGCACCACCGAGGCCTTCAGTGGCTTCGACTTCTACTCCGTTGCCCTGCACGAGATCGCCCACGTCCTCGGCTTCGGTACCTCCGACGCCTGGTTCGCGCGGGTGAACGGCGCGCAGTTCACGGGAGCCCTCGCCAATGCCGCCTTTGGTGGCAACGTGCCGCTCTTCGGGGCCGGAGGCGAACACTTCGCCCAAGGCACGATGAGCACAGTAGGCGGTCAGCCTCAGGAAGCGGCCATGGACCCGGATATCGCCGCCGGAGTGCGCAAGCACATGACGCGACTCGACCTCGCCGCCCTGGATGACATCGGCTGGGACATCAACTATCCACTCGACCCCCCACCGCCTCCCGCCCCGGTGCACCTGCCGTTGCCTGCCTGGGCACTTTGCCTGCTGGCTGGGGGGATCATGGTCCGGGCGTGGCGCGCCGTTTGAGAGGTGAAGCGTCCCGGCACGTCATGCCTCGATGCCAGCCGGCCTCCGTCGGGCCTTTGCGTCATCCCCGCGCGCCCCGTCATCCCCGCGCAGGCGGGGACCCAGTCTCGGTGCCGCCCAGGGACTGGATTCCCACCGGCCCGACATTCCCACCGGCCCGACATTGACGGAGGAATGACGCTGTAATCTGGCCGCTCGGCCGGGAACCATTCCCGGTCTGCCGGTCGATTTCGCTCACTTCGTCCCACAGGAGATCTACCCACGATGGCCCTGCGTCTACCCGTAGTTTGCTGTGCCGCCGTCATGGCAGCGCTGATGCCTACAGCGAGGGCAGACTCCCAAGCACTGCTGGCCGCCGAGGCCGCGCTCGTCGCACAGGATTTCCAGCGGGCGCACGCTGCCTTTGCGGAGCTCGCAGCCGCTGGCAACGCCGCAGCGATGTTCTATCTGGGCCAACTCACGGCGGACGGCCTGCCCTCAGGTGAGCCCGACGCCAAGGGCGCGGAGGTCTGGTACTCGAAGGCTGCCGAGGCGGGAGAAGGGCGCGCAGTACACGCCCTCGGCATGCAGGCCATGCGCGGTGACGTCACGGGTGCGTCCGATCCGGCTCGTGCGAAGGAGTTATTCGAACGGGCTGCCGGGATGGGTATGGCCAAATCCATGCAGGCCCTCGGAATGGTCTGGTATCACGGCAGCGGCGTACCGAAGGATCTGCGCCGTGCCCACGACTGGTGGGTCAAGGCCGCCGAGAAGGGTGATGCCGACGCGGCCTACAACCTTGGCTCGATGTACTTCCGCGGCAAGGGCCTGCGGCGAGATGAAGCCAAGGGAGTCGCGTATTGGCGGCAGGCTGCCGATGGTGGGAGTGCCGCCGCCATGAATGGCCTTGGTGGGGCCTATCTCGAGGGGCAGGGTGTGCCCAAGGACGCGACCGAGGCCTTCATCTGGTTTCGGCTGGCGAGCGGCTTCGGACACCAGCCCGCTGAATTGAATGCCAACCTCGCGGCGCAGCGTCTCGACGCTGCGGCGCAGGTGGAGGCTGAGAAGCTGGCTCATCAGCGTTTCGGAGAATTGAAGTCACAGTTGCTGGCCCGGACACCCGTCCAGTGAAGCGTCGGGGGTCTGCCAGCAGAGGCGGCTTGGTGGTCGGAACCATCTTCCTGATGGCGCTGGGCGTAGTCACGGTCGCCAGCGCGGAAACCGGTCAATCGTTGACCGAAGCCCCAGCCTCCGAGGCAACCGCGGCGGCTGACGAGCAGTTCCTGACTGCGGGCGAACTGCTGCAGTCGTGTCGTGGCGCGGCCGGCAGCCGGGAAGATGGGCTTTGCCTCGAGTTCATCTTCGGGCTGGTACGTACCGTCACCGAAATGCAGCAGCAGGATCCTTCGACGCAGTACTTCTGCATCGATCCGGGTGCCACGTCCATTCGAACCGTTCAGGGGACGCTCTTGCGGGGGCTCGAGGAGCGTCAGGATGTCGCGGCCATGCCGGCGTTCGAGATCGCCATCGATGTCCTCGGGCGCGCTTGGCCCTGCGTGCAAACGCCGCCTCGCTGAGCGCGCACCCACACGGCACCCGAGTTGGGCGCTGGGGGCTTCAAGCTGTGGCGACGAGGGGACGATACCCTGCCAACGCCACTTTTGGCGGAACGTCCCTGGAGACGCACATTCATGCAAAACCATTTGAGACTCCCTGCTGCGGGCCTGCTCGGCCTTGCGGCTGCCCTGCTTGCCGCTGGTTCGGTCAGTGCTGCCGATGCCTTTCATCGAGTCGAGGCGGGCAACACCCTCTTCAGCATCGCCAAGAGCCACGGTGTCACCGTCGAGGCACTGCGTGTCGCCAATGGGCTCAAGGGGAATTCGATCCAAGTCGGGCAGCGGTTGCGTCTGCCGGGACAGACGCTCGCTGAACATCACGAAGGTGAGGGTCACGAGCACGAAGAGGGCAAGCAGGACGACAAGCATCATTCCGCGCTCGATTTGCAGCGTGCCGTGGCTGACGAGCACGAGGATGACGAGCACGAGCACGAGCACGAGGGTGAGGGTCACGAGCACGAGGAAGGCAAGCAGGACGACGAGCATCACTC
>DNIF01000082.1 GCA_003485715.1 Gammaproteobacteria bacterium | reverse complement strand
AACCGCTGGACCTGCAAGGGCCGCCACCCCGGCGTCTGGCGGGCCAGGGGATCCGCCTGCAGCGGCCGGCGGGGGCGGATCGCCGCTGGCTGCTCGGCTGGCTGACCGAGTTGCAACTACTGCTGCATGGTGCCGCGGAGAACGCGCGGCGCGTGGCCATCGGTCTGCCGCCGGTGAACAGCGTCTGGCCCTGGGGTGGCGGTGTCTGGCCCCCGGCGCCGGTCGCGTCAGCGGTGTCTGCACGATCGGTCCCTGCCACCAGCCCGGTCACGATGGGATCGCCCCGTGTCGTCTATGCCGACTGTGCCTTCGCGCGCGGGTTGGCACGTGCCGCCGAGCTACCTGGGTCGTCCATTCGACCGCTGGCGGCCCTGGCGGAGGCCCCCGCGCCTGCGGCTGGAATACTCGTCGTGCACGACCCCGGCCCGGGTGTCGCCATCGATCCGGTTGCGGCCGAGACCCTGTGGGCCGCGCCACTCCTTGCGGCCCTGGCCGCTGGCCGCCTGCGCGAGATCGTCATCGACTCCCCGACGGCCCGGCAGCGCATCGCGCGTCACCACCGGCTGCGCTTCTGGCGGCGACGGTGAAGCAGCGCAGCTGGCATCGACGAGTGGTGCCGGAGGTGCCCGCCCTCGTGGCCACCGTGTCCCAACCCTGGGCCGACTGGTACGCGGCGCGGGGCGTCACCGACCCGTCCGACCTCGAATACGCCCTCGAACGGCTGCCGGATCCCGCCACCCTCACAGGCGTCGAGGCGGCCGTCGACCGGCTTGCTCACGCCGTTCGCACGGGCGAACGTGTGGTGGTCGTCGCCGATTACGACTGCGATGGTGCCACTGCCTGTGCCGTGGCCCTGCGCGGGCTCACCGCACTCGGTGCGGCAACACCGGGCTTCGTGGTGCCTGACCGTGCCCGACATGGTTACGGACTCACGCCGGGGTTGGTCCTGGAGGCCGCCAGCCAGCGACCGAACCTGTTGCTCACGGTGGACAACGGTATCGCGGCCCATGATGGCGTGGCCGCCGCCGTTGATCGCGGCTGGTCTGTCGTCGTGACCGACCATCACCTGCCCGGTCGCGCGCTGCCTCCCGCCACGGCCATCGTGAATCCCAATCAGCCCGGCGATCGCTCGGGCCTCGGCTGCCTGGCCGGCGTCGGGGTGGTGTTCCTGCTGCTCGTGGCCCTGCGTCGCCGGCTCTTCGCCGACCAGCCCAATCGCGCCCCCAGGCTCGTCGACCTGCTGCCGTTGGTCGCGGTGGGCACGGTGGGTGACGTGGTGCCCTTTGACTCGGTGAACCGCTTGCTGGTCGATCAGGGCCTGCGCCGGCTGCGGGTCGGGCAGGCCTCGGCGGGGCTCACGGCGCTGGCGGCGGTGGCGGGTCGGAGACTCCAGACCCTGTCGACGGCCGACATCGGTTTCGGCATCGCACCGCGACTCAATGCGGCCGGACGCATCGATGACATGGGCGTCGGGATCCGTTGCCTGCTCACCGACGATGCCGCCGAGGCGCGTCGCCTCGCCGAACAGCTCGCCACCATCAACGGCGAACGGCGACGCATCCAGGCCGACATGCAGGCGGCCGCGGATGCGGATCTGCTGCTGCGTGACATCGATGACGGTGTGGAGGCGATCTGTGTGCATCGCGAAGACTGGCACCCGGGTGTTGTGGGTGTCGTGGCCGGTCGGCTGAAAGATGCCTTCGAGCGACCGGTCATCGCCTTCGCCCCCGGCGCAGCGGGCGAACTGCGCGGCTCTGCTCGCTCCGTGCCGGGGGTGCACGTGCGCGATGCGCTGGCCCGGGTGGACGCCTGGCATCCGGGTCTTGTCACGCGCTTCGGCGGTCACGCCATGGCGGCGGGATTGACCCTGCCGACACATGCGCTGCCGCTGTTCGAGCGGGCATTCGACGAGGCCGTCGCGCAGTTGCGCGCTCCCGATGTGGCGCGCGGTCGCCTCTACACCGACGGCGAACTCGCGCCGGAGGCGCACGATCTGCTGCTCGCCCGGCAACTGGCCCTGACACCCTGGGGACAGGGCTTTCCCGAGCCGCTGCACGAGGGGATGTTCGGGATACGGGGTCACCGCATGGTCGGCGAACGCCACTTGAGGCTGGAACTCGCCGCAGCGGATGGTCGCATCTGGCCCGCCATCGCCTTCGGGCAGGCGGATCTCGGCACCCGCCTCGCCGCCGGTGCCGAGATCCGCATCGCTTACCGCATCGGCATCGACGACTTTCGCGGTGACGAGACCCTGCAATTGCGCGTGGAGGCCGTGGCCGATCAGTGAGGTGAAATGCGTCAAGCCTCCACCCTTCCCGCAAGCCACGCCGTTCATCCCCGCGTAGGCAGGGACGAAGAACGGGTCGCAGTCGGCGACAGGCGGGACAGCCTTCCAGTACCATCCGCGCCCTTGTCCATTCCCCGATGCCCCGGAGCTGCGCCCAGCCATGAACGAGATCGAACTCAATCCCCTGCAGGCCCGCATCGAGGACTGCGCCGGGCGTACCACCTCCCTCAGGGGGTACCTTTGACTACGACCTCAAGCGCGAGCGCCTGACCGAGGTCGAGCGCGAGCTGGCCGCGGGCAACGTCTGGGACGATCCGGAGCGGGCCCAGGCCCTGGGCCGCGAGCGCGTCGCGCTCGAGAACGTGGTGCATGTCATCGAAGGGCTTGAGCGAGGGCTGGCCGAGATCCGCGAGATGTTCGAGCTTGCGGCGGAGGAGGGCGATCAGGCCCTGCTCGCTGCGGTGGATCGCGACGTGGCCGGTGCCGAGCAGCGGCTCGCCACCCTCGAGTTCGCCCGCATGTTCTCCGGCGAGATGGACGCCAACAATGCCTTCCTCGACATCCAGGCCGGGGCCGGGGGCACGGAGGCACAGGACTGGGCGGAGATGCTGCTGCGCATGTACCTGCGCTGGGCCGAACGCCGGGAGTTCCGCACCGAGCTGCTGGAAGTCTCTGCCGGCGAGGTCGCCGGCGTGAAGAGTGCCACCGTGCGCATCGAGGGCCCGCATGCCTATGGTTGGCTGCGCACGGAGACCGGCGTGCACCGCCTCGTGCGCAAGTCGCCCTTCGACTCGGGTAATCGGCGCCACACCTCCTTCGTGTCCGTGTTCGTCTCGCCCGAGGTGGACGAAGACTTCGACATCGAGGTCAATCCCGCCGATCTGCGCGTGGACACCTACCGTTCGGGCGGGGCAGGCGGTCAGCACGTCAACAAGACCGACTCCGCCGTGCGCCTCACGCACATCCCCACCGGTGTGGCCGTGGCCTGTCAGAGCGAGCGCTCGCAGCACCAGAACCGCGCGCAGGCCATGCGCATGCTGAAGGCCAGGCTCTACGAGATGGAACTGCAGAAACGCAACGCCGAGAAGCAGGCGCTGGAGGATTCCAAGTCGGACATCGGCTGGGGCAGCCAGATCCGTTCCTATGTGCTGGATCAGTCTCGCGTGAAGGATCTGCGCACCGGTGTCGAGACGGGCAATCCGAACGCCGTGCTGGACGGTGATCTCGATCGCTTCATCGAGGCGAGTCTGAAAAGCGGCCTGTGAGCCACAACCGAGGGATTCCACAGCGATGAACGATCACAGCGGTCAGTCCGGTCAGGTGGAGCTGGAGGCCACGCCCGACACTCACGACCAGATCGCCGTCCGGCGCGCGAAGCTGGCCGCGCTGCGGCAGGCGGGCAACGCCTTTCCCAACGATTTCCGCCCCGATATCGACGCCGCCGCCTTCGTCGCGCGCTATGGCCAAATGGATGCAGAGGCCCTCGCCCAGTGTCAGACCGTGCATCGGTTCGCCGGTCGCATGATGACCCGGCGCACGATGGGCAAGGCCGCCTTCGCCCACTTGCAGAACAACGGTGTGCGGCTGCAGATCTATCTGCGTCGCGATGCCCTGCCGGAGGCAGCGTTCGACGCCTTCCTGCATGCCGACATCGGCGACATCCTCGGTGTCACGGGGCGGCCCTTCCGCACCCGCACCGGTGAGCTGTCACTCGAGGTCCACTCCGTCGAACTCCTCACCAAGAGCCTGCGACCACTGCCGGAGAAGTTCCACGGCCTGGCCGATCAGGAGATGTGCTACCGGCAGCGCTATCTCGATCTCATCATGAATCCAGCCACGCGCGAACGCTTCCTGCTGCGTACGCGCGTCATCGATTTCATGCGCGATTTCTTCCGCGCGCGTGGCTTCGTCGAGGTCGAGACACCCATGATGCAGGTCATCCCGGGCGGGGCGGCGGCACGCCCCTTTGTCACGCACCACAATGCGCTCGACATGCCGCTCTACCTCCGGATCGCGCCCGAGCTCTATCTCAAGCGGCTGGTCATCGGTGGACTGGAACGGGTATTCGAGGTGAATCGCAACTTCCGCAACGAAGGGCTTTCCACACGCCACAACCCTGAATTCACCATGCTCGAGTTCTATCAGGCCTACGCCGATCACATCGCCCTGATGGACCTCACCGAGGTCTTGCTGCGGGAGCTCGTGCGCACCCTGCTGGGCGCGGAACAGGTGCTGTATCAGGGTCGGAACTACGACTTCGCCGCGCCTTTCGCCCGGCTCACGGTGAGCGAGGCGGTGCTGGCCCACAACCCCGACATCGGCGCGGCCGACCTCGCGACGGCCCCGGCACTGCGCGCTCTTGCCGGTCGTCTTGATTTGCCGGTCTCGGCGGCGGCCGGTCCCGGGCGCCTGCTGGTCGATATCTTCGAGGCCACGGCCGAAGCCAAGCTGCTCGACCCTACCTTCGTCACCGGTTATCCGGCCGAGGTCTCTCCGCTCGCCCGCCGCAGCGCGGCCGATCCGGAGTTCACCGACCGCTTCGAGCTCTACATCGGCGGGCGGGAACTCGCCAACGGCTTCTCCGAGCTCAACGATCCGGACGATCAGGCAGAACGCTTCCGCGCCCAGGTACTGGCCAAGTCGGCCGGTGACGAGGAGGCCATGCATTTCGATGCGGACTACATCGAGGCACTGGAATACGGTCTGCCGCCCACCGCGGGCGAGGGGATCGGCATCGACCGACTGGTGATGTTCCTCACCGACTCGCCGTCCATCCGTGACGTGCTACTTTTCCCTCACATGCGTCCGCGTGCCTGACGCCGCGACACCGCCCCGGGGTCGCGGCCTGCCGGGTACGCCCACGACGGCCAGCAGGGGGTGGCCGTGGGTGCATGTGTACCCGGGATTCGTCAAAGGACTGCAACTCATCCAAGGAGCTCCATCCATGAACCGCAAGACCCTCGCTGTCAGCACCCTCCTCGGTACCGGCTTTGCCGTGAGCCTGGCTCCGGTCGCCCAGGCGGATTCCCAGAACCCCTTCGCCGCCGCCGATGCCGCCTATGCGGTGGTTGCTGAGCACCATGAGCACGAGGGTGGTGAAGGTGCCTGTGGCACCAAGGAAGGCAAGGAAAAGAAGGGCGAAGAGAAGGCCCACTGAGGCCTGGCGATAGTGAGTGGGTGGGGCCGGACTGCACGTTCCGGCCCTGCTTTTTCTGGTGCGGCGCACAAGATTTTGTACCGGGCTTCTTCCCCTCCAGTGCTGGG
>DNIF01000071.1 GCA_003485715.1 Gammaproteobacteria bacterium | reverse complement strand
CTTTGGCGACCAACGCAACTGGGGCCACGACAATCTCAACCTGATGCACGCCAGGGTGCTCCATCTCGATGCAGACGAACGCATGACGCCGGCGCTGCGTGCCGAAATCGGCAGCGTGCTGGCAAGCGACGACGGCAGCCTGGCCGGTTACTACCTGGCCGAGCAGACCGTGCTGCACGGGCAGTGGCTGCGTTGGGCCGGGCAATATCCGCGTTATCAGGCGCGACTGGTGCATCGCCAGCGGATGCGGTTCATCGATCATGGTCACGGTCAGCGTGAACAGAGCGAACTGCCCTTCGCCACTCTGCGCGAGCCGTATGTGCATCTTGCCTTCAGCCAGGGCCTGGAGCACTGGCTCAAGAAGCATGCGCGCTACGCGATGCAGGAGGCGGAGGCTGCGCTGGATCCCTCGCTTGCGCCGCATGACATCATGGGTGCCATCCTCGCGGGCGGCACCGAGCGTCGGCGTGCCCTGAAATATCTGGCCGCGCGTGTGCCCTTGCGGCCAACCCTGCGCTGGCTTTACGTGGTGGTGGCCTGCCGCGGATTCCTGGACGGCAAGGCGGGCTGGCAGTACGCCGGGATGATGAAGACCTTCCAGCACATGATCGATCTATCGATGCGGGAGATCAGTGCCCGCAGACCAACCGAATAACGGCAATCTCTACGGAATCGCACGCGTGTCCGCAACTTTCTCCAAGCGCAAAGTCCTGGTGACCGGCGGTGCCGGTTACATTGGAAGCCACACCTGCAAGGCCCTCGCCGCTGCCGGCTGGGATCCCGTGACCTTCGATAACCTCTCACTCGGACATCGCTGGGCCGTCAAGTGGGGGCCGCTGGTCGAGGGCGAGCTCCTCGATACGGCAGCCGTGACTGCCGCATTGCGCGCCCATGAGATCTCCGCGGTGGTGCACTTCGCGGCCAGCGCCTACGTCGGCGATTCGATGCGCGATCCGTCCTTCTATTACCGCAACAATCTGCTGACCACGCTCTCGTTGATGGAGGCGATGCAAGCAGCCGCTGTGCCGGTGCTGCTTTTCTCGTCCAGTTGTGCGGTCTACGGAGATCCAGTCCATCTTCCGATCGACGAGAACCACCCCACGGCGCCGCTCAGCCCCTACGGGCAGACCAAGCTGGACTGCGAGAATGCCATCCGCTGGTATGGTCAGGCCTATGGGCTGCGCTGGGCCGCCTTGCGCTACTTCAACGCCGCCGGTGCCGACCCGGATGGAGAATTGGGGGAGGTCCACGATCCGGAGACCCGACTCGTCCCGCGCGCCATCATGGCGGTGCTTGGGCAGGGACCGGCCCTGCAGGTGTTCGGCAACGACTACCCGACCCCCGATGGCACGGCCATACGCGATTACATCCATGTGAGCGATCTCGCGGATGCGCATGTCCGGTCGCTGGAGCATCTGATGCAGGGAGGCTCTTCCACCGTCTGCAATCTGGGCACAGGCGCCGGCTTCAGCGTGATGGAGGTCATCGAGACGGTCGCGGCTCAGGCTGGAGCAGGCGTGCCCTATCACCTGGCCGCTCGCCGTGAGGGCGATCCCAGTGAGGTTGTTGCCGATGCCCGGCGTTCCGCTGCGATCATCGGCTGGATGCCGCAGCACAGTTCACTGGAATCCATCGTCAGGACCGCCTTCACCTGGCATCGCGACCTCAAGCCCGGGCGCTGAAGAAACAGCGAAAAGGCTCATCCAGCCACAGCGATCGAGTCCTGTCCCTCCCCTACGGAACCGCGAACAGCAGGAGCCATGCCGTGTCCAGACCGCTACTAATGCGCCTCCTTCCCGATGGCCTGAAGATCCGGGCCTACTGGCGGCTTTACCACCACCGGCAGCGTGACTGGCCCGGCCTGTTCCAAGCGGCATCGCTACGGTTCGCGCCGGGTATCGCAATGCACGACCTGGTGCCGGGTGATGTCATTTCCGGCAGCATTGCCTTCACCGGCCTGTACGAGCAGGAACTCAGTCGCCGCATGCTCGCGCAGGCACGCCATGGTGGTCTCATGCTCGATGTCGGGGCCAACATGGGGTACTTCAGTCTGCTGTGGGCAGCCGCTCATCCAGAAAACCGCGTGATCGCATTCGAGGCCTCGGCAGGGCCGGCGCGACGGCTGGAGCAGAACGTCAGCCGCAACGGGCTGTCCGGTCAGGTTCGCATCCTGCACAAGGCGGCCAGCGACGCGAACGGCAACGTGACCTTCTGGCTGGGGCCGGCCGAGCAGACGGGCTGGGGTGGTATCGCTCCGGCGGATGGGCCTGACCAGGAGCCGGGGCGAGATCTCGAAAAGGTAACCGTCGAGGCCGTCCGCATCGATGAGGTAGTCGGTACCGAGCCGATCGCCGTGATGAAGATCGACGTGGAGGGTGCCGAGCCTCTCGTCCTGCGTGGCTGCCGCCGGATCCTCGAGGCGCAGCAGGTGGCCTGCGTCTACTACGAATGCAACCAGGAGCGTCTGGCAGCACTGGGCTTCACAGCCGAGGACATCCACCACGAGTTCAAACGAGCGGGCTACGTCTGTCGGGCACTTGATGCCTCGCAGACCGAATGGGTGGCCACCCCCGGCAAGTGAGCGGCGGCGTGCGTGTTCTGCCCCGCCACCGAGGCCAGCGAGAGATTGCCCGACGACGGGGACAAGAACATGGTCAAGAAGCTGCTCGATTCAGGTGCGCCGAAGTGCCCGC
>DNIF01000146.1 GCA_003485715.1 Gammaproteobacteria bacterium | reverse complement strand
GCGTCCGAGTTGGTGGTGAGGGTGAGGGTGCCTCCGCCGGCGGTGCTGAAGGTGCCGCCCTGGAGGATGCCGCCGGCGAGTGTGCTGGCGGCGTTCAGTGTGGCAACGCGACTGGCCGCCAGGTTCAGGGTGCCGCCACCGGTCACGTTGAGTGCGTTCAGCGAGAGATTGCCGGCGCTCGTGAGTGATGAGCCTGAGTTGACGGTCAAGGAACCGTTGAGGGTCGAACTCAGCCCTGCGTCGTTGAGCGTGAGCGTCGCTCCGCCGGTGATCGTGAGATTGTTGCCGGCATCGGTGTTGAGCGCGCGGATGCTGTGGTTGCCAGTGGACAGCGTCACGTTCACACCGGCGACCAGATTGATGAAGACGAGATCAGTGATGCTTGGCAGGGCATCGCCGATCCAGTTGGCCGCGTCGGTCCATTGGGTGGTGCCGGCACCGCCGTCCCAGCAATAGCCGCCCGTACAGGAAAGCCCGGTATCGCTCAGGCGGTAGCTGCCGCCGACGATCGCGCCGTTGACGCCGGGGGGCAAGTTCGAGCCGGGTTCGAAGCTGCCGTTCATCCCGCCCGCGGCCGTGATGATGTCGAAGCTCTGCCCCGTGCTCACGATGAAGCCGCCCGTCTCGGTGGCGCTGAGCGCCCCCCCGACCGAGACCTGTCCGGTCACCTCGATGACATCGAAGCTCACACCCTGGACGAGGCCGGCGATTTCGGTCTCCACGCGCGAGGTGGATTCCATCATCACGCGGCCATCGATGACCAGCCGCCCGGTCTCTCCCGCGGCGAGGCCGGCGCGGAGCGTGCCCCGGTTGGTGAGCACGCGGTCGACCGCGCCGCTCGCGTCGAGGTCCAGACGCCCGAGCCCTTCGATGGTGCCGGTGTTGACGAGACCTTGATCGTTGGTGGAGAGCGTCGCGCCAGCGGCGATGCGCATCTGGCCGCTCTGGGTGATGACACCCGCGAGGGTCAGGGTGCCGCTGCTGACGTTGACGTTGCCCTGGTTGTGGAAGGTGGTGGAGATGCGCTGGGTGCCTGTGCTGTTGAGGGTGCCCAGGTTGGTGATGGAGGTGCCGGTGCTGCCGGTGAGGGTGTCACCGAAGGTGCTGGTGAGGTTGAGGGTGGCGCCGGTGGTGTTGGTGAGGCTGCCGCCGGGGTTGAGGAAGAGTCGGTTTCCGCCGGTGGGCAGGTTGAGGGTGCCGCGGTTTTCCCAGGCGCGGGCGAGGGTGGGCGAGGTGGTGGTGACGGTGCTGTTGCCGCTGGTGCTGAGGGAGCCGGGGCCTCCGAGGGTGCCGCCGCTCCAGGTGAAGTTGCCGCTGACGCTGAGGTCGCCGCTGCCGGTGAGGGTGCCGCCGGAGAGGGTGAGGGTGCTGAGGGTGAGGGCGCTGGCGGTGGTGAGGCTGCCACTGCTGACCGTAAGCCCACCCGCGAGCTGTGAGCTGACCGCCGTGTCGGTGAGGGTGAGCGCGCCACCCGTGAGCGCAAGCCGGTTGTTCGCGAGGCTGGACACGCCGCGCACGCTGTGACTGCCGGCGTTGAGCGTGATGGTGCCGCCGGTCGCGAAGTTGAGCAGGACGAAGTCGCTGAGACCGGGGAGCAGGTCGCCGCTCCAGTTGCGCGCGTCGGTCCACAGGAAATTGCCGACGTCGTTGTCGAAGCAGACGAAGCCCCCCGCGCAAGCCCCAGCGGCAAAGCTGAGACGCCAGGTGCCGCCGACCACGCTGCCAGTCGCGCCCGCCGGCAGCGTCGAGGTCGCGAGGAAGTCGCCCACGAGGGTGCCGGTGGCGGTGATGAGGTCGTAGGTCTCGCCGCCGATGGGGGTGAAGGTCTCGGTGGTGGCCGTGAGTTGCCCGCCGAGCGTCACGTTGCCGCTGACGTCGATGCGGTCGCCGCTGCTGAGGCCCACCTGCATCTCGACGCGGGCGTCGTTCGCAAAGGTGACATCGCCGGTCACCGCGATGGTGCCGATCCGCTCCCCCGCAAGCTCGCCGCCCGGGGCGACGCGGCCGCTGAGGCTGGCAGCACCGCTGCCGAGGTCGATGGTGCCGCTGCCCGTGAGCTCGGCACCGACGTGTTGCGTGTAGCCCGTAGCGGTAATACGGCCGCCATCGAGATGGAGGTGCCCGTGGCCATCGAGCTGCCCCCTGATCTCGAGCCCGGCACCGGCCACCGAGAGGCGCCCGCGCTGCTCCAGTCCACCCGCAAGGGTGCTCACCAGTGGTCCTGAGACCGTCACCTCGCTGCCGGCAGCGAAGCGGAGCGCGCCAAGGGTGGTCCAGTCCGTGCCGGCGAGGAGGCCGTTGCCGATGAGGCTCAGGTCCTCCGCGGCCGTCAGCGTGCCGCCGTTCGTCACGACCTCACCCAGACTCGTGCTGCGGGCGAGGCTGATGCGGCCACCGGCCGCGAGGTTGAGCAAATCGATCACCGCCGGGCCGCCGTCGACCTCGAGTGTCGTGCCGGGCTGGACCGTCACGGCGGACAGCGACACGGCGGTGCCACTGCCGACACCGCTCAGCGTGACGGTGCTCGCCGCGACGAAGAGCGGGCCGTCGATGGTGAGCATCGCGCCGGCGTCGATGTCGTCCTCGAGGAAGATCGCGCCGCCCTCGATCCGCACCGCCCCGGTGCTGGTGGTGATGCCGGACGTGGCCCCGACCAGGCCAATGTTCAGCGCGGGGCCGCCATCCCGGTAGTGGAGCGCGCCGCCGTCGCCGAGTGCGGCGGCGAGGCGGTCCACGGCGTTGCCGCCGTGCGTGAGTTGGTAGTCGGCCCTGCCGAGGAGTTCGAGGCCCTGCGCCTGGATGGCACCGCTCTGCGTGACCAGGCCCGTGGTGTCGAGGGTGGCGCGCCCGGCGTTGAGCGACTCGATGACGAGACCGGGGGTGGCGTCGTTCAGGCTGAAGGCGCCGCCGCCGGCTGCGACCGCCAGCCGTTCGACGCGGTTCAGGCCGAGGAGGCTCGCATCGCCGCCGCTGGTCGTGACCTGCAGCCGGCCACCGGCAGTGCCTGGATCGATGACGCCGGCCGCACTCTGGCTGATGCCGCCGGTGCCGTTCCGCACGATTAGCGCAGTGCTGTCGCGGGCCAGCAACTCGGCACCGCCGAGCTCGATGAAGCCGTTCTGCGTGGCGAGCGTGA
>DNIF01000016.1 GCA_003485715.1 Gammaproteobacteria bacterium | reverse complement strand
CCGTGCCGCCGGCAGCGGGATTTTCCTGCGCCAACAACCGCAGCCGCATTGCCGATGAATGTCCCCCGCCCCGGGCAGACCGGCCCCCTCGACGATCTGCTGACGGAGGCCAGCCGCGTCATCCTCGGCAAGGATGAGGCGCTGCGTCTGGCGCTTACCTGCCTGCTCGCCGGCGGCCATCTGCTCATCGAGGATCTGCCCGGCGTCGGCAAGACCACGCTCGCGCACACCCTCGCCGCACTCCTCGGCCTCGAGTTCCGACGCTTGCAGTTCACGGCCGACATGCTGCCCGCAGACATCCTCGGGGCGTCGGTGTACGAACCGGCGCGCGGTGAGTTCCGCTTCCATCCGGGGCCGGTCTTTGCACAGGTGCTGCTGGCGGACGAGGTGAACCGCGCCACCCCGCGGGCGCAGAGCGCCCTGCTCGAGGCCATGGAGGAGGGGCAGGTCTCGGTGGATGGCGTGAGTCATCCGCTGCCACAGCCCTTCTTTGTCATCGCCACCCAGAACCCGCGCGAGCAGGTGGGCACCTTCCCCCTGCCTGAATCGCAGCTCGATCGTTTCCTCATGCGCCTGGCGATCGGATACCCAGGGCCTGCGGCCGAGCGCGCCCTGCTGCAGGGCGAGGCCCGCCGTGATCTGCTCGCACGGATGAATCCGCGGATCGATCCGGTGCAGCTACGCGGCTGGTCGAACGAGATCCGGGGCGTGCACGTAGCCGATGTGGTGCTCGACTACCTGCTGGCGCTGCTTCGGGCGAGTCGCGAGCACAGCGCCATCGACCACGGCGTCTCACCCCGGGCTGGACTTGCCTGGCTGCGGGCCGCCCAGGCCTGGGCATGGCTGCATGGCCGCAGTTCCGTGCGGCCGGATGACCTCCAGCATCTGGCGCTGCCGGTGCTGGCGCACCGTCTGGCCCCGGCGTATCAGGCCGGCTTCATCGAGGGTAGCGAATTGGTGCGACGACTGCTGGAGGGCGTGCCGGCCCCCTGAGGTGCTGTCGCTCTCTGCCGGGGACCCGACGTTCGGGTTCACTGGCGCCGCGCGAGACGCTCGCGCAGGGCCGCAGCGACCCGCTCGTGCACGAAGGCGGAGACCTCGCCGCCGAGATCGGCGATCTGGCGCACGAGGCTCGAGGAGATGAAGCTGTAGCGCTCGTCCGGGGTCAGGAAGAGCGTCTCGATGTCTGCATCCAGACGGCGGTTCATGCTGGCGAGCTGGAACTCATGCTCGAAATCCGACAGGGCACGCAGGCCGCGCAGGACGCGGGTACACCCGATTTCGCGCAAGTAGTTGGCGAGCAGGCCATCGAAGCGACAGACCTCGACATTGCGGATGTGCGCCGTGGCGGCACAGGCGAGGGCGACCCGCTCGTCGGTGTCGAAGGCCGTCTGCTTGCCGGTGTCGTGCGCAACCGCCAGCACCACACGATCGAAGATGCGCGCCGCCCGAGCGGCGATATCGGTGTGGCCATCGGTGATCGGGTCGAAGGTGCCCGGATAGATGATCGTGTTGTTCATGTCGTCCCCGCGTCAGGCCTGGCGGCCGGATTGTCCACGAAAACGCCCTCCGAAGGCCCCTCTCCTGCGGGCGACGGCGAGGCTCGATTCTGCCCCCCTCGCTCCCCGCGCGAGGGATCGGGGTGAGGGTCGGGACACGCCTCGACACCCGCTTCCTCCGTCATCGGCCTGAACAACCCGAAACGCACCGCGCCGGCGTGCGACTCCTTCTCTGCCTGCCAATGCGCGGGCAACGGGGCCGACGCGAGCGCGGACGGCCATTCGAGGTACACGCGCGCCGCAGGGGTCAGTAGCTCGTGCTGCCGCAGGCGCTCGGCCAGCGCCGTCCAGGCCATGGCGGGGTAGGGAGGGTCCAGGAAGACCACGTCGAAGCGATCAGTCAGGCGTGCCAGCACCTGGGCGGCATCTCCGGTCACTAGCGTGAGTCGTCCGGCCAGGCCGAAGGCCTCTGCGCTCGCGACGATGGCGCGGGCCAACACCGGATCCCGCTCCACTGCCACGCAATGCGCGGCACCTCGGGAGAGGGCCTCAAGGCCCAGCACCCCGGTGCCGGCACAGAGGTCGAGTACGCGAGCACCCGGAAGCACGGGCGCGAGCCAGTTGAAGAGGGTCTCGCGAATGCGATCCGGCGTCGGCCGCAGATTGTCGTCGGCAGCAATGGGGATGCGGCGACCGCGATGGGAGCCGCCGATGATGCGCACCGTGCCGGGGCGCGCCGCTGGGCGCTTGCTCATGTCGTGCTGACCTGGGCTGATGTCGACGGAGACGCCGAGCGGGAGGCTGGCGCCCGAGACAGTACACTAGCGCCCTTCATCGCTGCGTCGTCGAACGGCGACGGCGCAAACTCACTTCCGGATCTCTGCCAACGACATGTTCTTCTTCCGTCGCAAGCGGCCCGCCGAGGGCGTGAGCACCGACACCACCACCCCGGGCTCGGGCCCGGATGCCAGCCAGGCGCTGGCTGACACCGCCGCGACGCCGGCTACGGAATCCGCACCCAGCGGCCCCGAGACACGGGCGGCGGAAACCCTCGCGGCCCAGGTCGAGGCGGAGCCCGTGGGCAGCCGCAGCGGCTTCTTCGGGCGCCTGAAGGCCGGCATCGCGCGCACCCGCGAGGCCCTGGGTGAAGGCATCGCGCGCATCGTGAGCGGGCGCAAGCGCCTGGACGCGGAATCGCTGGAGGACCTCGAGGCCCTGCTGCTCGGTGCCGATGTGGGCCTGGAGACGACCAGCAGCGTCATCGCTGAGCTCACCAACCGCCTCAAGCGCAACGAGCTGCAGGACCCGGAGGCACTCTATCGAGGTCTGGCAGATCTGCTCACGGCGCGTCTCGTCGGTTACGCCGAGCCGCTCGAACTGCCGGAGCACAGCGATCGCCCCTTCGTGATCCTGACCATCGGCGTGAACGGCGCGGGCAAGACCACCACCATCGGCAAGCTCGCCGCACACTACCGCGCCGCCGGCCGCAGTGTGCTGCTGGCCGCGGGTGACACCTTCCGCGCCGCCGCCGTGCAGCAACTCCAGGCCTGGGGCGAGCGCAATGCGGTTCCCGTCATCGCCCAGCCGCAGGGCGCAGACCCGGCATCGGTGGTGCACGACGCCCTCTCGGCGGCCCAGGCGCGCAACATCGACATCCTCATCGCCGACACCGCGGGCCGGCTGCACACGCAGTCGAACCTGATGGACGAACTGAAGAAGGTGAAGCGGGTGCTGGGCAAGCTCGATCCCCGCGCACCGCACGAGACACTACTCGTCATCGATGGCACGGCCGGACAGAACGCGCTGGCCCAGGCACTCAAGTTCCATGAAGCCGTGGGGCTCTCGGGCATGGTGGTGACCAAGCTCGACGGCACCGCGCGGGGCGGCATCGTCTTCGCGCTGGTGGATCGGCTGAAGCTTCCGATCCGTTACATCGGCGTGGGCGAGGCGCTGGAGGATCTGCGCCCCTTCGAACCCGCCGCCTACGTGGAGGCCATGCTCGGGCGCACGAGCTGATCGCTTGTGAATCACGCGACTACACGGCCCGAGGGGCGGGGTCAGACGTTTCCCGGACTCACTCAACTATCACGGCCGTGCCGCTGGCAGAGACCATGAGCATTCCATTCGACTGACCCATGACTTCGTAATCCAGGTCGACTCCGACTACAGCGTTCGCGCCAAGCTCCTCGGCACGCGTGCGGATCTCCTGCATGGCGATGTCGCGGGCATTCTGCAATTCCCGCTCGTAGGTCGCCGATCTGCCGCCGACCAGATCGCGCAGCCCGGCAAACAGATCCTTGAACAGGTTGGCACCAAGGATGGCCTCGCCGGCAACGATGCCGCAGTACTTCGTGATGCGCTTGCCTTCGATGTTGGGCGTGGTGGTGATGATCATCGTGATGACTCCTGCTGCGGGCGAGCGGCTTGGACGCGGGGTGCAAAAAGCGTTCAATGAAGGGTACGAGTGAGGTGGCCGCCACGCAAAGCCCGCGCTGAAGCATCCCGGCCCGGCATCCCGCACAGGCCATCCCAACGTCGTCCCCGCGCAGGGGGTCCTGCCGCGCCGATGCCGCTCGGCAATCACCACAGCATCGTGCCGGGCCCGCGCACGGCCCCCTCACGGCTCCGCGAGCGACTCCAGTGCCTCTCCCAGTTGCAGCCAACGCTCCTCCAGCGTGGCGACCTCTGCGGCAAGTCCGGTCTTGCGCCGGGTGAGTTCGGTCACCTGGTTGCCGTTGCCATTGCTGGCGCTGTACAGGGCCGGGTCGGCGAGGGCTGCATCCAGCGCTGCCTGCTCGGTGGTAAGTGCGGCCAGCCGCCGCTCCACTTGTGTGAGTTCCTTTTCGAGCGGTCGGCGTTCCCGCAAGCGCGACTGACGCTCGGCTGCCAACCCCTCGCGCCCGGCACGCCGCGCTTCACGTGCCGCATCGTCGCCGGTGCTGCTTGCCTGCTGTTGGCGCGAGGCGGACCAGCGCGCGTAGTCGGCGAGATCACCTGCGAATTCGCTCACCCTCCCGGCATCGACCAGATGCAGGGCATCGACGGTGCTCGCGAGCAGATGGCGATCGTGTGACACGAGCACCACGGCACCGGCGAAATCCGCCAGCGCCTCGGCCAGCGCCTCGCGCATGCCAAGGTCGAGGTGGTTGGTGGGCTCGTCCAGCAGCAGCAGGTTCGGTCGGGCGTGCACGATGAGGGCAAACGCGAGGCGCGCCTTCTCTCCGCCCGAGGCGACCCGGATGGGGGTGTCCACGCGTTCGCCACTGAAGCCAAAGCGGCCCAGCCAGTCGCGCAGCTCCTGTTCGCGCGTGGTCGGGGAGATGCGCCGCAAGGCGAGCAAGGGCGAGGCGTCGAGGTCGAGTTCATCGATCTGATGCTGGGCGAAATAGCCGAGTTCCAGATCGCGTGCCGTGACGCGTTCACCGGCGAGCAGCGGCAGATCTCCAGCCAGGGCGCGCATGAGGGTGGTCTTGCCGGCGCCGTTCCGACCCAGGATGCCGATGCGCTCACCGCGCGAGATGCGCAGATTCACGCCGTCGAGCAGGGGCCGATCGCCGTGGCCGACGCTGGCAGTATCGAGCGTGAGCAGCCGCTCCGGGTTCTTCACGGGCTCGGGAAAGACGAGACGTGGACCACCGGCGACGCGCACGGCCTCCGTGGTCTGCAAGCGTTCCAATGCCTTGAGTCGCGACTGCGCCTGACGGGCCTTGGTGGCCTGGGCGCGGAAGCGATCGACGAAGGCGCGGAGCTCGGCGGCGCGGCGCTGCTCGGCCTCGTGGCTTGCCTGCTGCACGGCGAGTCGCTCGGCGCGGATACGTTCGAAATCGCTGTAGCCACCGCGGTACCAACCGAGGCGACCTTGTTCGATGTGGGCGATGGCGCTCACCGTGGCATCGAGGAAGTCGCGATCATGGGACACCATCAGCAGGGTGCCGCGGTAGCTCGCCAGCCAGCGCTCGAGCCAGATGATGGCATCGAGGTCCAGATGATTGGTGGGCTCGTCGAGCAGCAGCAGATCCGAGGGGGCCATCAAGGCGCGGGCGAGTTCAAGACGCATGCGCCAGCCACCGGAGAACTCGGCCACCGGCCGTGCATGGTCCCCCGCGCGGAAACCCAGACCATGCAGCAGTGTTGCCGCACGCGACTCACCGCGGTAGCCATCGCAGGCCGCCATCGCTTCGTGCAGATCGCCCAGGGCCGCGCCATCGTGGGCCAACTCGGCTTGCGCCAGCGCCGTGCGCAGGCGCGCCAGTGCGACATCACCGGCCAATGTCCATTC
>DNIF01000083.1 GCA_003485715.1 Gammaproteobacteria bacterium | reverse complement strand
CGGCCTGGATGCGTATCTCGGCACCGGTGCCACCCGCGCCACCCCCCGGACCTGCGCCCGGGATCGGCAGCGGCGGCGGTGCCCCGGCGGCGGCCCCGGCCCCGCCCATGGCCCCGCCGGTGGCGATGCTGGTGAGCAGCGGCGCAAGGTCGGCGGCCTTGGCGTAGCGCAGGTAGACGACCTCCGGGCCGGTCCTCTCGATGGGGGTGTCGAGGTGCGAGATGAGGGCGCGCAGCCGCAGTCGCTGTTCCGCCGGCCCCCCGAGCAGCAGGCTGTTGGTGCGTTCGTCCGCCACCACCTGGCCGCCCCCCGGAGTCGGGGCCGGCACGCCCGGCTGCGCACCGCCGCCGCCGCCCCCGGCCAGGCTGTTCAGGGTGGTGGCCACGTCTCCGGCTGCGGCAAAGCGCAGCCTGATCACTTCGATTTCAGTGCTGATGGCCTGATCGATGCGCTCGATGATGCCGAGCAGGCGATCGGCGTTGGCCCGGGTGTCCGAGATCACCAGGGTGTTGCCGCCGACATGGGCCGTGAGGTGGCCAGTGGGTGAGGCGAAGGGCTGCACGGCACCGATCACGCTGGGGGCGTCGGTGTTCTTCAGGCCCACTACCAGGGTGACGAGGTCGTCGCGCGGGCCGCCGGGCGGCACATGATCGCTCACCGCGCCGCCGCCTTCCTGCTTGGCCGTGGCCTCGGGGACGATCTTCACCACCTTGCCGCTCTCCACCGCAGCGAAGCCGTGCACCTTGAGCACGGACAGGAAGACGTCGTAGAGCACCTCGCGTGAGGTGGGTCGGGCGGAGATCACCGTGACCGTGGCCTGCACGCGCGGATCGACCACGAAGTTCCGGCCGGTGAGATCGGACACCGCGCTGATGAGCGCCTGGATGTCCGCGTTCTTCAGGTTGAGTGTGACCTCCTCGGAAGGTGGCGTGCCGGGCGGGTTGCCGATGACGATGGGCGCGCCAGGGGTCGGGGCGAGCGGCGGGGCAGAGGTCTGCGCCGCCACCACCAGCGGCAGCAGGCAGCCGCTCAGTGTCCAGGCCAGTGCGTGCAGACGGCGGGCGCGGGCGCGCGGGCCTGGGGGTGGACGTTCGAGGGACAGCGGCATGGGGCGATCTCGTTCAGGCCCTTCCATAGGGTCGGGGAGCATATCGGCACGCGGCGCAGGACGCGCGAGCGGTGAGGTCGGATGGGCGGCTTGGTGCGGGATCAGTCGCACCACGGGTGGCCGTGTCGCGCACGAGCCCCGCGACATCGGCGGCCCGGGTGGTGGCGACTGTGGGCCAAGGCGAGGATGACATCAGTTTTCCCCTTCCGTTGCCTCGAAGCTACCGTCCGGGGTGGCTGCCGGGGTGGCTGCCGGGGTGGTCGGCACGGCTGGGACACCGACCGCTGCCTGCGGCGTCGGCACCGGGACGGGAGCAGCCGCGGCCCCGGCCGGTCGTGCCTGCCGTGCCGCCGTTCGCTGAGACTCGCGGAGCTTGCGCAGGTGTTCGCGGGCGGCGGCCGCTGCGGCCGCACCCGGCCGGCCATCCCGACCGGCCGCCGCACCTCCAGCGGGCGGGGTGTAGGTTTGCGCGGGCGGCAGCGCCGGCGAAAGCACCGGCGTGCCCGGCTCAGCGCTCGCCACAGGCAGCGGGATGTGCTCCTCGACCGTGCCGCGAACCACGGTGATGCCGAGGCGCTCTACGGCCTGGAGCGTCGCCCCGCCGGGCAGGGCCTCGCCCACGCGGTAGGCGAATTGCCCCTCCGGGGTGCCGACGATGGCGTGGCCGGATGCAGACGCCGGCCCGGGCAGGGTGCCCAGCAGTTCCAGCGGCACGGCGGGCTCCAGAGGCGGTGGCGGAGGGGCGTCGGCCGCCCGCGCCGCCGCCGCCGCGGCCGCTGCCAGCGCCTCGGGTGGAGCGGAACCGAACAGCGCACGATCGGAGAGTGCCCGCAGATCGGGTGCCGCCGGAGGCAGTGCGGCGGCCTCATCGGTGGGCGCATCGGCGATCGGTGCGGCCCCGGCGTGCGGGGATTCCAGGCTCGGCCACGGGCGGGTCAGGCCATGCACGGCCCAGCCCAGGCCACCGATGGCGATCGCCAGTAGCGCGAGGGCGGGCAGGCGCCCGTCACCGACATTCATTGCGGGTGTTCTTCATGAGCCGACTGCGCCGGGGGCCGCGCCACGATGGTGTCAGTCGGGGCCACGGGGGGAGACGCCCCGTTGCCGGAGGCGTCCTCGGTCGGACAGAGCCGGGCGCGGAGTTGTGGGGTGGTGAGACCCAGCGCCTGGGACTGGGGGCTTTGCGACAATGCCCGCACCAGGCGCTCCGGTTGCAGGCCCTCGCGGGCGATGAGTGGGAGCAATGCGGTGAGTGCGCTGAGGAACCCCTCCCGATTCGCATGCATGCTGCCCTCGTCGCCGGTCGCCGTCAGGGGGTAGAGGCCGCCGAGGCCAGCAAAGCCCGCCCCCAGGAGCAGCCGCGCAGCCACTGACTCCCGCACCCGAAGCTGGCGGGCGAGCACGCGGATGCGGCCGTAGTCCAGCACGGAGATCCTGAGGCTCAGGCTGCGGGTGGCGTCGTCGATGACGTGCGCGGAGCCGGGGTCGATGGCAGGGCTGGATCGGTTCATGGGTGCAGCCTAGCGCCACAATGTGACATTTTCATGAAATGTCTGCGGCTTCACCGTGGCGTGAACGCGCGCGCCCCCTGACAGGTGTCGAAGGTTACGGATCGACTGCCCTTTTGGCCTCCTCCGTCGTCCCCGCGCCCCTCCGTCATCCCCGCGCAGGCGGGGATCCAGTGGCTGCGGCTCGACTGCCCTATTGGCCAGCTCCGTCATCCCCGCCTCCGACAAGGGCACTCGGGGGCAGGCTGCGGCGGGGATCAGTGTCGTCATCCCGTCGCAATGGAAGGACGAAGTGCCCCCCCGAGGTATGCTCACCCAACCGCCTATCATCCGAAGTATTGCCATATCGAGGCGATGAAACGATGGCAGGGCTCACATCCACACCTGCTCCATAAACGCGTACTCAATCATCCGGGACCCGACAGGTAGCGCCATGAAACAAACCGCCGAAGCCATCATCGACGAAAAGGGCCACGTGCGTCTGCTGGAGTCAGTCCGTATCAGAGGTGTGCATCGGGCCCTGGTGACGATCCTCGATGAACCGCCACCAGAGTCCGTGGAGACCTACATGCTGGCGGAGAAAAGCCTGGCAGCAGATTGGCTTAGTCCCGAGGAGGATGCTGCATGGTCACACCTCCTTCCATCGCGTGGTGGGCACG
>DNIF01000143.1 GCA_003485715.1 Gammaproteobacteria bacterium | reverse complement strand
CGAGCCACCAGGGGCGCGACACCCTCATCGCAGTCGTGCGGCAAGTGGCGGAGCAGGTGTTCATTCCGCTCACGGTCGGCGGCGGTGTGCGCACGGTGGAGGACGTCCGCCGTCTGCTCACGGCCGGGGCCGACAAGGTCAGCATCAACTCGGCCGCCGTGGCCCGACCAGCGCTCATCGAAGAGGCCGCCGGTTTCTTCGGCGCGCAGGCGATCGTGGTGGCCATCGATGCGCGCACTCGCGCCGACGGCTCGGGCTGGGAGGTCTACACCCACGGCGGGCGCCGTGGCACAGGTCTCGATGCCGTCGCCTGGGCTACGCACGTTGCCCAACTCGGGGCCGGGGAGATCCTGCTCACCAGCATGGACCGCGACGGCACCCGTGCCGGTTTCGACCTGGCGCTTACCCGCGCCGTAGCGGATGCCGTGCCCGTGCCCGTCATCGCCAGCGGCGGTGTGGGCAACCTCGATCACCTGCTGGCAGGCGTGGTCGAGGGCGGGGCCGATGCAGTGCTCGCCGCAAGCATCTTCCATTTTGGTGAATGCACGATCGGGCAGGCCAAGGCCCATCTGGCCGCAGCGGGTGTGGAGGTACGACTGTAATGCGTGCAGGGTTCATGCAGGGCAGCGGGTCGCGATGAGCACGCCGGTTGCACCCCTGCCCGAATGGCTGGATGCCGTGCGTTTCGATGCGGCTGGCCTTGTCACTGCCGTTGCCCAGGATGTCACCAGCGGGCGTGTGCTCATGGTGGCGTGGATGAACCGCGAGGCCCTCGCCCTGACCCAGCGAGAGGGGCGGGCCGTGTACTGGTCGCGCTCGCGGGGGCAGATCTGGCGCAAGGGCGAGTCGAGTGGCCATGTGCAGCGGGTACGGGAGATCCGCCTCGACTGCGATGGCGACACGGTGCTGCTCGCGGTCGAGCAGGTGGGCGGTATCGCCTGTCACACCGGACGCGAGCACTGCTTCTTTCGTCGCCTGGACCCCTCCTCAAGCCAATGGGAGACCACCGAGGCCGTGCGTGTGGACCCGGAACAGCTCTACGGCCCGACCACCACAGAGACTTCCTGAGCGGCCCGCCATGACCAATCCACGAGAGCAGACCCTCGGTCGCGTGCTCGCCGAACTCGATGCCACCCTGGCCGCACGTCGCACAGCGGCCCCCGATAGCTCCTACGTGGCGGGCCTGCACGCCCGGGGGCTCGACAGCATCCTGAAGAAGGTGGGCGAGGAGGCAGCCGAGACGATCATCGCGGCGAAATCCCCAGATGCCGCCGGGCTGGTGCATGAAGTGGCCGACCTCTGGTTTCACACCCTGGTGCTTCTGTCACATCTCGGGCTCGGGGCGGATGCCATACTCGGGGAATTGGAACGACGTTCCGGGGTCTCCGGACTCAGCGAAAAGGCCGCTCGCGGGACAGAGCCCGGGGCCGCCACAACCACCACCGTCACCCCCGGGAGCCAAGCCCCATGAGCATGCCCTCCATCACCGAGCTCCTCGTCATCCTCGGCATCGTCGCCCTCGTCTTCGGCACCAGCCGTCTGCGGGGCATCGGCTCCGACCTCGGTGCCGCCATCCGCGGCTTCCGTGGTGCCATGAAGGACGATTCCAGCACCCCCGGGGCCTCGGGCCAGAGCGGCATGGATTCCGGCGAGCCGGACGGTCGCGGCCGCTGAGCACCAGGGCGTCGCGCCATGTTCGATGTCGGCGCCTCCGAGCTCCTCGTGATCGCGGTCACGGCCCTGCTCGTGGTTGGTCCTGACCGGCTGCCACGGGTCGCCAGGACTGCCGGCCTCTACCTCGGGCGCGCGCGGCGGGCGGTCTATCAGCTACGGCTCGACGTGGAACGCGAGCTCGACGCCGAGGATCTCGCGCGGGCCAGACAGATCATGGCTCAAGGCAGGCTGCCGCTGGAGTCCCTGCTCGACTCTGATGCTGCCGACGACAGTGCGATCCGCCCTGCGGGTGGCAGCGCGCCGACCCGACCGGGCAGCGCAGCGGCAGCCAATCCAGAGCTGGGCGCTGAACCCCAGCCCGAGCGTCCCCCGGGGGTCGCCCCGCCATGAGCACCCGCCTGAATGCAGAATCCGTGAATGCTTTCGAGTGCATCTCCGAGTGGGCGGTGGGGCGGGACGAGGGTCCGAGGCCCCCGGAACGGGTCTCGATGGGCCGCGTGGAGTCTGGGCGTGACACAGATACCTGAACCGGAGCAGCCCGCCAGCGAACCCAGCTTCGTCTCGCATCTGGTCGAACTTCGCGCGCGACTGCTGCCCTGCGTGGCCGTGGTGCTCATCATCGCCGCCGGTCTGATGCCTTTTGCCCGGCAGCTCTACGGCTGGCTTGCTGCGCCGCTGCTGGCGCAGCTTCCCGCCGGCGGCGGCCTGGTGGCGATTGGCGTGGTCGCCCCGGTAATGGCCCCGCTCAAGCTCGTTCTGGTGCTGGCTGTGGCCCTGGCCCTGCCGGTCCTGCTCTATCAGGCCTGGGCCTTCATCGCCCCCGGGCTGTATTTGCACGAGAAGCGCCTGGTGCTGCCGCTGCTGGTAGCGAGCACCTCGCTGTTCTACCTCGGTGCCGCCTTTGCCTACTACGTGGTGTTTCCGCTTGTCTTCGGCGTGACGGCCGCACTGGCGCCCGAGGGTGTGCAGGTGATGCCGGACATCAACGCCTACCTCGACTTCGTGCTGTTCAGCTTCCTCGCCTTCGGCGCCGCCTTCCAGATCCCGGTCGTGGTCGTGCTGCTGGACCGCACGGGTCTGATGCCGGCGGAGGCGCTTGCCGCCCAGCGCCCCTATGTGATCGTGGGGGCGGTAGTGATCGGTGCCGTGCTCACGCCACCTGACGTGGTCTCGCAACTTCTGCTCGCCATCCCGATGTGGCTGCTCTACGAAGCGGGCCTGCTCATCACCCGCTGTACCCGGCGACGCGCACGCGAGCTACGTCCAACCTGAGTCGTGCCGATGCGGAGGCGCCTCCCTGAATCCGGCGATGCGTCGGGTTCCGGTGCGTGCCTCCGTCACATACTCTGTGAGGCTTGCTGCGTTCGTGCGGTCGCTGGTCCGACGCGGCCGACCCCGAGCCTACACTCTGCCCTGAGTTTTCCGATCCGCGCTTGCGCCATCTCCTGTCGGGCACGCGGTCAGTCACGGTTGGGAGCATCAGATGTCTGCTGCCGAGGAGCGTCGTCGCCACCTGCGTGAACCGCTGGACCATGCCGCGTTGCTGGAGCACGCGGCGACAGGGGCACGCGCCTGTCGCCTGCGGGATGTGTCCATCAGCGGTGCCTTGGTGACGAGCGAGGCCGGACTGGAAAGCGCTCGCCTGAGCCCGGGCGATGTGGTGCAGATGCGTTTCAGTGTGCCCACCAGTGCCGCCAGGGATACGGGCGATACTCAGGTGGTCAGCGGTCGCATCGTTCGCGTGGTCCGCAACGGCCTCGGTATCACCTTCCTGGATGCCACGGCCCGCGCCCTGGGCGCGCTGCGGCGGCTGGTGGAAGTGCACCGCCGCAAGGGTCCTGGCGCCGTGGATCGCGTAGCGGTGCTGAAGAACCTCGCCGAGGCGGTGGCACAGTTTCATCGCGAACAGGCCCCGGAGTTCCTGCGGCACCTCGATGTGTGCCTGCTGCGGGCGGCACGCGACGCCGTCAATGACCGCGACGCGCGTGTGCTCACAGACGCGCGCCGTGCGCTGGAGCAGCAGCGCGCCGGGCTGCTCCAGATGCTGGAGACGAGTGTCAGTCGCAAGCTCGCTGAACGTATCCAACCAGCGGAGATCAGTGTTGCGGCTGCGAGCGTGCCCGACGCCGTCGGAGACTTCGCGTTGCTCGACCTCAGCGCCTTCGAGGATGTGCTGGTCGCCCGGCGCTGTCTCGAACTGGCCGAGCGCGGCGACCCTCGGCTTTTCCACCGCTACCAGCGCGCCCTGGCCCTGCTGCCGCCCCCGCGCCCGGGTGTACATGACCCGCTCGACCCGGAGACCATCCTCGTCCAGTTCGCGGAGGTGGTGCAGCCCTTGCGCCTCGAGGCGGTGGCGCGTCCGGTGTTGCTGCGTGCCTTCGAGGAGGCCCTCGAGACACCCTTCCGCGAGCTCATCGCACGGCTCATCGACCTCATGCCAGCCGTGTCACCCCTGGCGACGCCGCACGCCCCCCGCGCCCGGGCGACCGGCTCCACGCTCGGTGGCAACGGTCGGCCAGGGGCCTTCAGCGCGAGCGCCTTCGGCGACCATGGGCCGATCGCCGGCGGAGGAGCGCTCGCAGCCTCGGGCCGGGGCCCAGCGGCAGCGGGAGACGGCATGGGGGCGCAGCCGAGCGTGACTTCGCTGCCGGGGATCGGATTGCAGCCGGGCGGACTGGTGGCGGCCCCGGATGCGGCGCAGGCGGTCACGGCCTTTTCGTCAGGAACGTCCGCATCCGCCCGGTCTGGTAGCGCGATGGCACCCGCGTCTTTTTCTTTTCCTCCGGGTCAGGTGCCTGCCTCCGGGATGCTCGCCGGTATCGTCACCCCCGGGTCTTACCCCGAACTACCTGCCTTGGCTCCATCCGCACTGGCGAGTCGGCTGCTCGCGCGCCAGCCCGCAAGCGCCCCGGGTGCATCGGGCGCAAGTTCCCCGGCCGACTGGCAACGGTGGTTCGCCGTGTTGGCGGGACGGGTGGAACGGGAGGCGTCGGGTGCTGCGACCGGTGGCGTGGCGAGCGGGCTCTACCGACAGATGCTCGCCGAGCACGCCGACCTGGCTGCGCGTCCGCCGGTCGGTGCCCTGCTGGAGGCATTGTGCCTGGCCGAGGCACACTGGGAGGCGCTGGCGGTCGATCCCTTCGTCCACCCGGCGGTACTTGCTGCCCTTGGCCGCCTGCGCGCGTGGATGCATGGCTGGGGGCTGCGTGAGCCGGGCTGGATGCTCCGCTACGACGACCCACTGGCCGGGCTCCTCGATCGCCTCGCCACACTCTGGCCACACGTGACGACTACAGCGGGGCTGATGGAACTGCTGGATGCGGTCTGCCGCAAGCTCATCGACGACCCCGATGCCTCCCTTGCCGATCCGGCACTTGGGCAGATGCTGGATGCGGCGCTCCTGGTGCAGCGCGAGCGGGCGCGGGAACGCATTGCCGCTCTGGTCGCGGCGAGCGACGAGGCCTGCTCCAACACCCTCGCCCGTCGTCGCCTGGTCGCCGACCCGGCGGCACGAACGGCGGATGAGGCCGCCCACCCCCTTCGCCATTGGCTCAACCTCGCGCAGACCTGGCAGCGCGGTACACGGGCACTGCTGAAGCGGGGCAAACGAACGCTGCCGGTTGAACTGGCGTGGATCGATCCGGAGGCCGGCTCCTTCGTTTTCGTCGATCCGGCCGGTGAGGCGGTTGCCACCATGACCCGCCAGGAGTTCGCCGTGAACCTGCATCGCGGAACACTCAGGCGGGTGGAACACCCCAACGCGCCCTTGTCGCTGCGCCTGCGGGATGCGGTGCTGGAACGTTTCGCCCGCACGGTGCTGGAACCGACCGCCGCGGACGTACCGCAAGAGGCGTCGCCGCCTGCCGCAGCGGGCGCTAATGGGGCGCTTGTGCAGTCCGGGGCCGAGGTCGCCGAACGGACGTTGCGTCTCACCGAGGCGGACCTCAACCCGGATCCGATTCCGGCTCCGCCCACCTGGAAGGAGGTGGATGGCCGCATCCTGGAGAGTGAGATCGCGTCACTCACGACCGACCCAGCGGTAGGCGATAACGGGGTGGCGGCAGCCAGGGAGCGCTTCCTCGAGGTGGTGTCGGTAGGCTCGGGCAATGTTGCGGCGCCACATCGGGTCCCAACGCTGGCTGCTGCACTCATGGCCGCCGGAGTACGTCGCCGCCTCGACCTTGCCCTCTGGGACCATGTCCTGGCCTTGGCCGAGGCCGGCGCAGGACAGGGCAACTGGGCGCTGCGTATGTCGGCCGATACCCTGCTCGCTGCCGATGGTTTCGATGCCTTTCAGACGCGACTGCTCGAGGCAGCGGTGCCGCCGCGCCGGCTTACCCTGGTGATCGATATCACGGCAGGGGAGCCCCTGCCGGAGGCCCTGGGGGAGGTGCTCCACGCCCTCGATTCCCTGGGCCTGCGGCTGGCCCTGGAGGCGACTGGCGCGACACTCGCCGGGTGGCGGCATCTCCCGGTCGAACGCCTCTGGGCAACGGCCCCGCACACGGGCGCGGGCACGGCCGAGCGCGACCGGCTGGCGGTGTTGGCCGACTTCGCCCGCTGGGCCGAGTGGCCAATCGTGGCCACGGTCGGCGACGGCAGTCTCTCGCCGGAGGAACTCGCCAGCCTCGGGGTCTCCCACCTGGCCGTGCCCCGGGAGTGGCGTGCCTTGCCGGTCATTCAGTGAAATGCTCCCGTGGTCGTTATGCCGCTAATCTCCAAAGAGCACGGACCCCCTTGGTGCATTTCCTCCGCACGAAAGTGACGTATGACTGATTCCGCTGACGAACAGGCCGCCGCCGAGGCGCTGCCCGAGTTCATTGCCAAGTACCGGATCACCGGGATTGCCGGTCGCGGTGCCATGGGTGTGGTCTACCGAGGTCACGACCCCTTCGTCGACCGCGAGGTGGCGATCAAGGTCGCTACCGGCGAGGGCGGCGGCCGCTCCAATCGCTCCCTCGAAGTGGCAAAGCGCCTGTTCTTCAACGAGGCCCGCTCGGCCGGAGTGCTCGACCACCCGAACATCCTGCGGGTCTTCGATGCCGGTGAGGACAGCACCGGCCGTCCCTACATGGTGATGGAATTCGTCGAGGGCTCGCGAACGCTGCGGGACCACACAACAGAGGGGCAGTTGCTGCCCGTGCCGAAGGTGCTCGAGGCCGTGCGCCAGACGGCCGACGCCCTCGTCTGCGCCCATGCACATGGCGTGATCCATCGCGATATCAAGCCCGCCAACCTGCTGCTGACGCCTTCAGGCGCGGTGAAAGTCGGCGATTTCGGCATCGCCCAGCGTCTGCAGGGTGACGAGACCCAGGTGCTCGGCTGGTTTGGCTCACCCCAATACATGTCGCCCGAGCAGGCGCGCGACGACGACCTCAGCCCACGCTCGGATGTCTTCTCGCTCGGCTGCGTGATGTACGAGTTGCTCTCCGGCCGCCGTGCCTTCGAGGCGCGCGGGCTGACCGCCCTGCTCAACAAGCTGCTGAACAGCGACCCACTGCCGCTCACCGAACTGCGCCCCGAACTGCCACCGGCCGTCACGGCCGTGGTAGACCGCTGCCTGCGCAAGGATCCGGCCCAACGCTTGCCCTCGGCCGCCGCCCTGGTTACGGCCCTCGACGCGGCCATGAAGGACCTCGGCTCCGGGGTGGCCAGCCTCCCCGAGGCGGAGCAACTGGCCGTGCTGCGTGGGCTCGGCTGGTTCGCAGGCTTTGCCCCGAATGACCTGCGCGAGGTCCTGAAGGCCGGGCGCTGGCAGACCGTGGCCCAGGAGTCCACGCTGGAGGAGGCCTGTTCGCTACACATCGTGCTGCGCGGATCGCTGGCCGTGTCACTGCAAGGCCGGCGCTTGTACGTTGCTGCGGCCGGTGAGTCTCTCGGCGAAGTGGCCTACGCCACCGGTCGTGCCCGCGGCCTCACACTGACCGCGCTGGAGACTGCCGAGGTGCTTACCCTCAGCGCGCCGGCAAGGGAATGGGCCTCGCTGGCCTGCCAGATGCGCTTCGCCCAGGCCCTGGGCACGGCCTTGGCCGAGCGGCAGTGGAAGACCCTGGAGGCGCTGGCTGCCGCGCGCTGATCGGGCCCTCGCGAGGAGGCGTGCACCGACCTCAACGCCGGAACACCCAGAGCAGCAGCGAAAGGAGCACGCTCAACACCAGCCCGGTGCCGAGCGGTAGGAAAATACTGACGCCATCGCGCTGGTAGTGGAGGTCGCCGGGCAGACGCCCCAGAGGCAGGCGCGCAAGCCACGGCCAGGCGAGGCCGATCGCCACCAGGGCGAGGCCTGCGATGATGAGTACTCGAGCCATGACCGTTTCCCCAGGGCATTCGTCATCCCCCGCGCAGGCGGGGATGACGGTGTGGTCTGCACGGGGATGACGGCTGCAGCCAGAAGCTAGCACCGCCGACCGTCCAACGCAGCAATCGGGGCGCACAGCAGATCTCCCCACACGTGCTCAGCCGGCAGGCAGCGTGACCTCTTCCACCCCGGCGGCGGTGCCGACCAGCAGTCGATCCGCGCGTCGGGTGGCGAAGATCCCCACTTCTACCACGCCCGTGAGTGACTTCACCGCGCGCTCGAGCCCGAGCGGATCGAGGATATGGCCGAAATCCACGTCGAGGAGCACGTTGCCGTTATCGGTGGTGGCGCCGATGCGCAGCTCCGGCATCCCGCCGAGCTTCATCAGGGCGCGGGCGGTGAGCGACTGCGCCATGGGCAGCACCTCCACCGGCACGCGGAAGGCACCGAGCACCGGCACGCGCTTGGCCGCATCCACGATGCAGATGAACTCCCGGGCCGCCACCGCGCAGATCTTTTCGCGGGTGAGCGCGCCGCCCCCGCCCTTGATGAGCTGCAGGTGGGCGTTGACCTCGTCCGCACCGTCCACGTAGAGGTCGATCCCCGGCACCTGATTGAGGTCGGTGAGCGGCAGATCGAGTGCGCGCAGTCGCCGGGCCGTGGCCTCGGAGCTCGCCACCACCGCCTCGAGCCGCTCACCACTCCGGCCCAGGGCGTCGATGAAGTGATTGACCGTGCTGCCGGTGCCCACGCCGAGCACCATTCCGGGGCGCACGCGGTTTAGCGCACGTTCCGCGGCGCGGCGTTTCTGGTCGTCGTTTGCCATGCTCTGCCTTCCTCGCAGCCGTAGGGCGGTTCGTTTCGTGTGTACCGCCGGGATAGTAGGTCCACCCCCGGCCCGGTGCTATCGTGGCTGACCATGCTCGACGACTACCTGCCCCGCATCCTGCGCGCGCCTGTCTACGATGTGGCGCGCGAGACCCCTCTCGACCCGATGCCCGAGATCTCGCGTCGCCTCGGCACTGATGTCTGGCTCAAGCGCGAAGACCTGCAGCCCGTTTTTTCGTACAAGCTGCGTGGGGCCTATACCCTCATGGCCTCCCTGAACGAGGTCGAGCGTGCGCGGGGCGTGGTTGCGGCCTCGGCGGGTAACCACGCCCAGGGTGTGGCGCTCGCGGCCTTGCGGCTGGGTGTGCGGGCAGTCATCGTGATGCCGAAGACCACCCCCGAGATCAAGATCGATGCCACCCGGCGGCTGGGGGGCGAGGTGGTCCTGCACGGCAGCAACTACGACGCGGCCGCCGAACACGCGCACCAGATCGGGGCAGAGGAGGGCCTCACCTGGGTGCCGCCCTTCGACCACCCGCTGGTGATTGCCGGTCAGGGCACGGTGGGCATGGAGATCCTGCGCCAGCATCGCGGCCCGCTCGATGCGGTCTACGTGCCCGTGGGCGGCGGTGGCCTGGTGGCAGGAATCGGTGCCTACCTCAAGGCCCTCATGCCGCAGGTGCGCATCATCGGGGTGGAACCTGCGGAGGCGCCGAGCATGGTGGCGGCGCTGGCGGCCGGCCACCCCGTGCGTCTGGAGCAGGTCGGGATCTTCGCCGACGGTGCGGCCGTGCGCATGGTTGGCGCCGAATGCTTTCGCATCGCCCAGGCTTGCCTCGACGACTGCATCACCGTAAGCAACGACGAGATCTGCGCCGCGATCAAGGACATCCACGAAGATCTCCGCACCGTGGCCGAGCCGGCCGGGGCCCTGGCGCTGGCCGGACTCAAGCAGCAGGTCGCCCGCGGTAGGGAGCCCGGCAAGCGACTGGTCGCCATCCTTTCGGGCGCGAACGTCAACTTCGATCGTCTGCGTCACATCGCCGAGCTGGCGGAGCTCGGCGAGCAGCGCGAGGCCCTGCTGGGCGTGCGGCTGCCGGAGCGACCCGGTGCCTTCCGCGGCTTTTGTGAGGCCCTGGGTTCGCGCGGGATCACCGAGTTCAACTACCGCTACGCCGATGCCCAGGAGGCCCATGTCTTTGCCGGAGTCCGCCTGCGTCAGGGTGCCGCCGAGCGCGAGCAGCTCATCGCCCAGCTCGGCGAACGCGGCTATCCGGTGACCGATCTATCCGGGGACGAACTCGCCAAGATGCATGTGCGCTACATGGTCGGCGGCCACGCCACGGGGGTGGTGGACGAGGTCGTCTATCGCTTCGAATTCCCCGAGCGACCTGGTGCCCTGCTGCACTTCCTGACCCGACTCGGCTCGCACCGGAACATCAGCCTGTTCCACTACCGCAACCACGGCGCGGCCTACGGGCGGGTGCTGGTCGGAGTGCAGGTCCCGCCCGCCGACCGGGCCGACTTTGCGGCGCTGGTCGATGAACTCGGCATGGTCTACGCCGAGGAGACGGCCAATCCGGCCTACCGGATGTTCCTGGGCCGTGCCTGACGTAGCTGCGGTGGACGCCCCTTGCTCTACCGGTCATCCCGGCGCCATGCCGCCACCTCCGCTCTGGTGGGTACTTCGTCGCCGGCCATGACCCCGGGTCCGGAGCCCTCCCCGGGACTGTCCGTTCCCGTTCGGGCGGGCCGTGTCTACATCCTGCCGAGCGCCGAAGGCTGGGCGCTGCTCCTGGCCCTGCTGGTGATGCTGATCGGCGCAATCAATTACGCCGCCGCCCTCGCCTATGCGCTCGTTTTTCTGCTCGTCGGGGTGTTGCTCGTGACGCCGCTCCATACCCAGGGCAACCTGCTTGGCCTCACGCTGCGCCTGAGGCCCGTGCCGCCCGTGCATGCCGGAGACACGGCCAGGCTCGCCTGGACAGTGGTCGCCGCGGATGGTCGCCCCCGTCCCGACCTCGAGCTCAGCGCGCGTGCCCGCACGGGTCGGCGTGCCCAGACCCTTCAGCGCCGCTTCGGTCTGCCTGCCGGTCGCTCCGGCGTGACGATCGAACTCCCGTGGCCGGCGCCGACCCGGGGCCGCCTCGTCCTGCCGCGTCTGCAACTCGTCACGCGCTATCCGCTCGGCTTGTTCCGTGCCTGGACAGTGCTCGACCCGGGCGGAGAGGTTCTGGTGTGGCCGACGGTCGTCGACCGCCTGTCGCCTCCGGTTGTCGCCAGCACCCTAGGGGCCGGGGCGAGCGGCGGATCGACCCCGGGTGCAGATGAGTTTCGCGGTCTTGCGGCCTATCGCCCGGGCGACCCGCTCAAACGGCTCGCCTGGCGTGCCTGGCGGCCAGGCCGCGCGCCACCGGTGAAGTGCTTCGGCAGCGGCGAGCCCGTTCGGGTGTTCGACTGGGACGACACCGTGACACTCGGCGATCCGGAGGCGCGGCTGTCGCAACTTGCGGCCTGGGTGCTGGCCGCTGATCGGGCAGGGGAGCCCTACGGCCTGCGGCTACCCGGGAGTTTCCGCGCCCCGGCCACCGGAGGCCCGCACCGCGAGGCCGTTATGGCCGCGCTCGCCCTGTATGGGCACCCCGCGTGAGACGGATCGCGGCGGAGGGGGGCAGCGCCACGTCCGCCGCCGGCGGTCTCGAGACCGGCCTGCTGCTGGCGGCTGTCCTCGCCGCTGCGCTGCCGCATCTGGCGCGTCTGCCCTTCGTCGCCCTGGCTGCCTTCAGCCTTGCCCTCCTGTGGCGAACCGGGGCCTGGTGGGGCCGCTGGCCACTGCCCGCGCGTGACCGCCCGGCGTTGTTGCTGCTCAAGTTCGTCCTCGCCGGCGGCCTCTTCGTGTACGTGATTGCCAGCAGCGGGGGGCTGGGGCGCGAGGCGGGTGTCGCCCTGCTGGTGGCGCTGGCCGGCCTGAAGCTGCTGGAGTTCAGGACACGCGCGGACGTACACCGGGTCTTCCTGCTGCTGCTGTTCTTGTTGGTCACGGCCTTCTTCCATTCGCAGACGCCGCTCACCGCCCTGCATACGCTGGGGGTGCTGCTGCTTGCCCTCGTGGCCCTGTCGGCCGCGCACGATCCCGAGCGCGTGGAAGACCTCCGGACCCGTGTGCGCCTGGTGGCACTTTTGCTGGCGCAGGCCCTGCCGGTGCTGCTCGTGGCCTGGTTGTTGTTCCCACGCCCATCCGGGCCGCTCTGGGGCCTGCCGCAGGATGCCTTTGCGGCGCGCTCCGGGCTGTCCGACAGCATGGATCCCGGCAGCATCAGTGAGCTGACCCTCTCCGATGAGGTGGTCTTTCGGGCGAGTTTCGTCGGCGACCTGCCGCCCCCAGCCGTACGCTACTTCCGTGGCCCCGTGCTGTGGCGCACGGACGGACGCATCTGGCGGGTGGAACCGCGCATGGAGACCGAGCCAGCGGTGCTGGTCGAGCCGGGTGACGGCCCTCGCATCGACTACACCGTGACCCTGGAGGCGCATCAGCAGCGCTGGGCCTTCCTGCTCGACTGGCCGGTCAGCATCCCGGCAGGTACGCGCATGGCGCGGGATCTCACCGTGCGCTGGCCCCGCCCGCTCGAACGGCGGACGCAGTACCGGGCCACGGCCACGGCGACTGCCGCGACCGGAACCCTGTCGCCGCTCGAGCAGCGGCTCGGGCTCGAATTGCCGGCAGGGGCCTTCACCGGTGCCCGCGCCCTGGCCCTCGGCTGGCGCCGCGCGCTCGAGGAGGCAAGGCCGTCGGGTTCCGTGCCTCCAGGGCCCCAGCCGGAGCTGACCATGGCCCTGGTCGATGCGGCGCTCGCCCATTTTCGCGGCGAGGAATTCCACTACACGCTGCGCCCGCCACAGCCGGAGGGCGATCCGGTGGACGACTTCCTCTTCGTCTCACGGCGCGGCTTCTGCGAGCACTACGCCGCCGCCTTCGTCGTGCTGATGCGCGCTGCCGGAGTGCCGGCCCGCGTGGTCACCGGTTACCAGGGCGGGCAATGGAACGCCGTCGGCGGTTACCTGCTGGTCCGGCAACGCGATGCCCACGCCTGGGCCGAGGTCTGGCGCGACGGCCACGGCTGGGTGCGAGTGGACCCCACGGCGGCGGTCGCACCCGAACGCATCGAGCGCGGCGTCGGCGAGGCCGTACCGGCGCTGGCAGGCGGGCTGGTCGATGCCCCGGCACTGCACGGCATGTGGATGCAGATCGACGCCCTGCAGAACGCCTGGAACCAGTGGGTGCTCGGATTCGATCAGGGCCGCCAGCGGCGGCTACTGGCGAACATGGGCCTGCCTGAACCCAGTGTGCCGCGCCTTGCTGTCTGGCTCGCGCTGGCCGTCACTGCCGTGCTGCTGCTCACCGGGCTCGGGTGGTGGCTGGCCGGACGCTGGCGCAACGCCGAACGCCCCCCGGACGCCGCCCGCCGCGCCCTGCGGGCACTCGAGCGCCACTACGCCCGGCGCGGCCTCGCCCGGCCCGCCCACGAACCGCCGCTCGCCTGGCTGGCGCGCCTCGCGCGCGCGGATGCCTCGAGCGCACCGGCCCTGCAGGGTTTCGCCGGCCTGTACGAACGCGCCCGCTACGCCGGACTGCCGGTGTCGCACGCGGAACTGGCGCAGAGTCGGCGTGCGGTGGAGCGCGGGGGC
>DNIF01000239.1 GCA_003485715.1 Gammaproteobacteria bacterium | reverse complement strand
CCACACGAAACGACGAGGAACCATCGCTGCTGGCTGAATTGGAGCAGGCCATTCTTGCCGGACCGCCCCGCGATTTGTACCGGCCCGACATTGAGCCTGATGTTTGGAACAACATCGTGGATCACAGTGTCTGGCTGCGGCTCGCGAAAGTGGCTCAGGCAGGTGCCGCCCTCAGTGCAGAAGGAAGGTCTCGGCTTGATGCGCTCTCTGCACAGAATCCGTGGCAACTGGCGGTGGATGAGAGCGACGAGTTCCCAGTCTGGATGGGGGGCGGTTGGGTCGGGGATCGCGATCCGTGGAAGCCATTCACTCACATTCCGCGCACGAGGCGTGGCGTGCTTGATTACTTGCTGGCGCATCCCGTACTAGAAGACTCGCAGCAAGACGACTGGCGCAAGCTGTGCTCAGAGATGTTTCAGGCAACGGCCTACGCCCTGCACAAGCTCGCACAGCAGAACAATTGGCCGATAGAGCGCTGGCGTGATGCCTTGCAAGCGTGGGGAGAAGAAAAACTGCGCGAACGATCGTGGCGCTTCATGGCTCCGGTTGTCGTTAGTGCGCAGGATGACTTGGTTCAAGCCTTATCTCACGGCATCGGTTGGTGGCTGCAAGCCGTAGGGAAAACCTTCGAGGGTCACGAAGACCACTTCCTGGTGCTCTCCCGGCGCATCTTGCAGTTGGAATACGAGAAGGATGAGGACACTGATGATCCCGTCTTCCGGGCTATCAATCATCCTGTCGGCCATGTCACGCAGGCGTTGCTGGATTGGTGGTATCGCCAGAATCCGGACGATGGGCAAGGGCTGCCAACGGCGATAAAGCCCATCTTCACCGAGATTTGCGAAACTCAGAATGCCAAATTCAGGCACGGTCGAGTGCTGCTTGCAGCCCATGCCCTTTCGTTGTTCCGGGTTGACAAGGCTTGGGCGGAGCAACACCTGTTGCCTTTGCTTGACTGGAGTCGTTCCGAAGCTGAAGCCCAGGCAGCGTGGGAAGGGTTCCTATGGTCGCCACGGCTGTATCGCCCGTTGATGGAGGTGATCAAGCCTGCCTTTCTCGATACGGTCCATCACTACACACAGTTGGGCAAGCACAACGAGCAGTTCGCGGCATTCCTTACTTTCGCTGCGCTTGATCCTGGCGACACCTTTACGATTGCGCAACTGGCCACAGCCATTCGCGCTCTTCCTCCGGATGGCCTGCGCGAATCGGCTAAGACCTTGGTGCAGGCGTTGGAGGGTGCTGGCGACCAGCGTGAGGATTACTGGAAAAACCGGGTCTTGCCGTTCTGGGAAAAAATCTGGCCGAAATCCAAAGATCAGGCATCGGATGCAAATGCCGAGTCGCTAGCTCGCCTGTGTATCGCTGCCGGTGGCGAGTTTCCATTGGCGATGGCTGCAGTTGGAAATTGGCTGCGCGTGGTACAGCACCCCGATTACGTGATTCGCCGATTGCTGGAGTCCGGCCTGTCCTCCCGTTACCCAGAAGACGCGTTGCGACTGATATTCACCATCTTGGGCGATCAGCCGTCGTGGCTACCGCCTGAACTGCGCCAATGCCTCGATGCCATCGGTCAAGCCAATCCGAATCTACGTCAAGATTATCGGTTTATGAGAGTGGATGAACTGGCGAGGAAGTTCGGAATGTGAACGAGCCCAATTTCCGCCCACAACTCAGATACCCGCAGCACCCCGCACCAGTGCCCATAAGCTCGGGAGGCCAGTCAGCACTTGGTCAACCGTCCGCCACCAATTTCGCATTTGTTAGTAACTGTCCTTGGCAACCCTCAGGTATTCGCAGACGTTGGAAAGGATCCGCGAATCTCCTGAGGGCTGTCGCCGACTACCTCCTGTCTCTGCGTGCTGATGCGCGCTCAGAGGTACCGGCGCGAAGGGCATCTTCCTCAAAGTCCGTGATATCGGAAAGGCGATAGCGGACTCGGCCCATCATCTTCATGAAGAGCGGGCCAATGCCCTCGCTGCGCCAGCACTCGAGCGTACTTTCGGCGACTTGCCAGCGGTCAGCCGGGTGGGTCTGGGTGAGGTCTTTGCTTGCAGTCATGACGACTCCTTTGTTGAAGCTGCGAGACTGAAGTTGCTCGGGATTCGTCGGCTCAGAGCGGATGACGGGGAGCGGTCACGATCTGCTGCCCGCCGACGACGGCTTGCCGGAGAGCCGTAAACGACCGGCCGCCCCCTCTCACTCAACTGCGCCGAATCGATCTCGACGCTCCAGTGAATGGATGCGCCGGCTCGCGGCACATCCAATTCAGGAGGCTGAGATGCAATCCAAGGAACATTGGGAGCAGGTCTACACGACAAAGTCCGAGAACGGCGTCAGCTGGTTCCAGGAGCACGCGCATCAATCGGTCGAGTTCATCGCGCGCACGGGCGTGTCCAAAGAGGCGAGCATCATCGACGTGGGCGGCGGCGCCTCAACTCTTGTCGATGATCTGCTGGCCAATGGCTACCAGCATGTCACCGTCCTGGACCTGTCGGAGGCTGCGCTGGTTGCATCGCGGGCGCGGCTCGGCGAGCGTGCATCTGGCGTTAGTTGGCTCACCGGCGACATCACGAAGGTCGAGCTGCCGCGACACGCGTACGATGTCTGGCATGACCGCGCTGTTTTCCACTTTCTCACGACTCGGGAAGAGCGTGAGGCCTACGTCAACGCGGTCCTGCGTGCCGTCAAGCCCGGTGGCCACGTCATCGTGGCGACGTTCGCCGAGGATGGCCCCGAGAAATGCAGTGGGTTGCCCGTGATGCGATACAGCGCCGATGGCCTGCACGCGGAGTTCGGGGCTCCGTTCACGCTGCTGCAGCAGGAGCGCGAAGAGCATCACACGCCCTCTGGCACTGTTCAGAAGTTCATCTACTGCCTGTGCCGCAAGGAGTCGAGCTGATCGTCGATGCTGTCCAGCGATGAGGCAGCAGCTCGTCGTCGCACCCTGGCGCTCTCTGTTCGACTCCAGAGTCGAGCGGCCGCTTTGCGGTCGTTCGAGTCGCTGTCGGCGACTTCCAATTTGGGTCGAAATGCGACCTGGATTGATCAGCGGGATAGGATCGGAAAGGTTCGGATAGCTGAGGACGGTCACGAGGCGAGGGCAGGCGTCAGCATCTTTCCTCGGGCATTCGCAGGCGCATCAATCGGCTAGCAGGTGTCAAGTTGATAGAGATTGAACCCAGGTACGCGTCCTCCACCATCTACGAGGGCTCGGA
>DNIF01000185.1 GCA_003485715.1 Gammaproteobacteria bacterium | reverse complement strand
GCACGACCTGCACCTCGGCCCCCGGTGCGATGAGGTCGAGTGTGCGCTGGAAGCCCGGTCGCAGTGGATTGAGCTGACCGTGCCGCGACAGCGTGCCTTCCGGGAAGACGCAAACCACCTCGCCACGTTCGAGACATTCGGCGATGAGCCGCATGCTGCCATGCGCCCCCTGCGGCGAGATCGGCAGCACGCGCGCCAGCTTCAGGATCCAGTGCCAGTACCAGCGCCGGTACAGCGGGCGGCTCATCACGAAGCGTACCGGGCGCGGGCTGGAGAGCCAGATCAGGGCCCAGTCGATCCAGGTCACATGATTGCCGAGCAGCAGCACCCCACCCTGCTTCGGTACGAGTTCGTGACCGAGGACCTGGAGCCGGTAACGGAGCCCGAAGGCCAGTTGCAGCAGCAGCGTGATGAGGGCATGCGGCAGGGCCCGCAGCGCGGCGACGAGGCCTGCTACGGCAATGACCATCAGGGCACCAAGCAGCCAGCGCGCATCGAGTCCGGTCAGCGCAGCCCCCATGGTCGCGCAGAGCAGGCCGATCATCACGAAGTTGCGCACCACGTTGCTGGCGGCGAGGGTGAGGCCGAGGCGCGCCGGTACGGCCTGGAGCTGGATGAGCGTCTCGAGCGGCACCACGAGCAAGCCGCCGAAGGTGCCGAGCCCGGTGAAGAGCAGGATCTGCCCGATTGGGGTCGTCAACAGCGGCAGGCCGGCCAGACACAGGGCGATACCGGCCGCACCCACGGGTACGAGGCCTGTGGGGACTCGCCCCGGGAGGGCGAAGCGCCCCGCCAGGAAGGATCCGATAACCACGCCAAGCCCGGAGGAGGCCACGGTGAGCTGGACCTGGGTGACGTGAGTTACGCCGAGGTTGTCTTCCGCCCAGCTCGGATAGACGGCGACCAGGCCTTGGGCCAAGGCCCAGAAGGCCGCGAGTCCGAACGTGCAACCGAGGATGACCGGGTCGCCGAACAGGCGTGCCATGCCCTCGCGCACGACAGCCATCCCGGAGATCCCGATCTGTGCGCTGGCTGCGCCCTGCCCCATGCGCTCCAGCGGCCGCGCGATCCACCACTCGAGCAGCATGATGGTCAGCAGGATGGCGCCGATCGGGGTCATCCAGGCGATGACCTCGCCGGGAGACGCGGCCGTTCTTCCGGCCCAAAGCAGATCGAAGAGCAGGGCATGTACGAACATGGTCACCAGCATCGCGACGACGATGACGGCCTGAAGCACGCCGTTGCCGCGAGTGAGCTGCTCTGTCGGCACGCCTTCCCGCAGATAGCCGAAGCGCGCCGGGGCGAACACGGCCGTCTGGATGGCGAGCGGCAGCATCAGTGCGAGGGCGACCCAGAACCAGCCGAGCGCATAGGCGACCGTAATGAGCGCCATCAGGCCGATACCGACGGCGGCCGCCACCCGCAGGACCCGGCCCTTCGGGAGGGTGTCCGACCAACGTCCGGCTGGCCCCATCATGAACACGTAGGGCAGCAGCACGATGACGCTGACGAGGCCCGTCAGGGCGACCTGCTGCGGGCCATCGTAGACGGCGAAGATGGTGTTCTGCACCGTGATCATGTGCCCGAGCGCCACCCAGGCATTCAGGAAGGAGACCAGGTTCAGGCGGGCGAAGCCGGGCTGGCGCCAGAGGTTCTGCATGGTTCATCCTCGCGACTGACAGGAGGTACGGGAGGCCTGTTTGCGTGACGATAGTTGCAACGCAAAAGTCGTTTCTTGCCGCAACGCACTTGTACAGCACCGCGCTGTCCAGGGCACCCAGTCCCGGGCCCGTCCGACGGCCCGCCTGATCCGCACTCGAACGAGGATCCGTCTCCAATGTCGCCCACGAGCCGGCTGGCCGATACCCGACGCTGCCTTTCCGCCATCGCCAGCAACCTGCTGGCGCGCTTCGCGCCGGCCCTGTACGTGCGCCTGACCCGCCAGACCGGGCGTGGTGCCGAGGACGTGGGTGCCGAGAACAACGCGGACTACTTCCGTCGCTGTCACGCCGAGTACTGCGCGCGGCTGGGGCGCGAGCCGGCGGATCCTCGAGCGCTCGCCGGGCTGCACGTGCTCGAATATGGGCCAGGCGACGTACTCGGGGTGGCGCTGATGTGCATTGCCTACGGAGCGGAGAGGGTGGTTTGCGTGGACCGTTTCCCGCTCGAACGCTTGAGTCCGGCGAACGTGGCGATCTATCGCGCGCTGCTCGCGGGGCTCCCGGAAGGCCCGCGTCTGCGGGCTGCCGCAGCCTTCCGGGTGGCTGGTGACCCGGCGAGCGGACTCGATCCCCTGCGCATCGAATACCGGGTGACGCACGATGGCACCAGCGGCGCCGAGGCGGCTTTCGACCTCATCCTGTCACGGGCCGTGCTTGAACACGTCCACGACCTCGCCGCGCTGTTTGCCGACATGCGTCGCGCGCTGCGCCCGGGCGGCGTGGCCGTGCATCAGGTGGACCTCAAGAGTCACGGTCTCGATCGCCAGATACCCTTCGATTTTCTGAGCTGGCCCGGCTGGCTCTACGCCCTCATGTACAGCCACAAGGGCTTTCCGAACCGTTGGCGCGTCGGCCTCTACCGGCGTTGGGCAGAGGCAGCCGGCCTCGAACTCAAAGCCCTCGCGCCCACGGGGATGCTTTCCGCCAGCGAGCTCGCAGCGGTGCGCCCGCGCATCCGTCCGGAGCTTGCGACCGGCACCGCAGATGATGAACTCGGCTGGCTGGGCTTCTGGATGGAACTGGTGCCGGCGCGGCACACGGCGGCAGGCGACTGAGCGGTACCTGCTGAATCGTTCCCGCACCCCACGCCCCTGCCGCACCCCACGTCATCCCCGCCCACTCCGTCATCCCCGCGCAGGCGGGGATCCAGTGTCGTCACCCTGTCGCCACGGAAGAACCGGATCCCCGACGCAGCCTGCCGCCGCCCTACAGGCCGAGGTCCCCGAGACTCGTGATGCGCGGGTGCTCCGTACCCTCGACGGGCGCGTTGCCCGGACGCACGCTCAGTGCCGTAGCGCAACCAGCCGCGCGCGCGGCGTCCAGCTCGGCAGCCACATCGGAGACGAAGAGCATCGCCTCGGGTGCGACTTCCATCGCTTGCGCGATGCATCGGTAACTCGACGCCTCCCGCTTGGGGCCGCTGCGCGTGTCGAAGTAACCGGCGAGATAGGGCGTCAGATCGCCAGCCTCGCTGTGGCGGAACAGCAATTGCTGGGCGTGTATCGAGCCGGAGGAAAAAATTGCGAGCCGCAGGCCGGCGGCGTGCCAGCCGGCGAGGCTCGGGGCGACATCCTCGAAGAGTTGTCCCACCAGTTCCCCGGTGCGATAGCCCATCTCCCATACTCGCCCCTGCAGCGACTTGAGGGCAGTCGATTTGCGGTCCTGGCGCATCAGGTACTGCAAGTAAGGAATGGCCCCCGCCGCACCGGAGGCGCCATCCCAGGGTGGCAGATCCGCGTTCCCGCTGGCCTTTTCGGCCGCGTACTCGTGTGCGAGCAGGGCGATGTCTGCGGCCACCGCGCTATCGAAGGCATGGCCCTCGAGAAAGGCGGGCAGGGCGCGGGCGGCATAGGGAAAGAGGACTGCATGCACGAAGGCGATGGGCGTGGTGGTGCCCTCGATATCGAGGAGCACCACGCGAACGGAGGCATCGCCGGGCCCGAGTTGCCCGCGCGACGCAGCGCCCAGGGCCGGCCGGGCTGCCATCAGAGGATGCAGACCGGCGGGTAATCCCGGTCCTTGCCGGAGTCGCTGTAGTGCGGGGTCCACCCGGACATGTCCTTGAACAGCCGGATGGCGCGGATGCGTCGGTCCTCGCAGAGATGGAACCAGTGCAGCGATCCGCCCGGAACGACCAGCATGTCTCCCGGCCCCACCGTCACACTCACCACCTCGCCGCCGAGGTTGAGATGGAACAGCCCGTGCCCCTCGATGATGAAGCGCACTTCGTCTTCGTCGTGCCAGTGCTCCTTGTCGAATTTGGCGAGCATCGTGTCGAGGTTGGGGGTGTCGGGGTGGATGTCGATCACATCGGCCGTGACGTAACCGCCCTCGGCTTTGAGCAGATCGATCTCGTGGGCGTAGGCGGCCAGCACTTCATCCGCCGTGGCGTCGCTGCCCAGAGGCCGACCCGGCTGCCATTGCCGAAAGGCCACACCTCGCTCGGCGAGCAGGGCCGTGATGGAGGCGGCTTCACGGACATCCCCGCCCGTGTCGCGAAAACTCAGGACTGCCATGTCGGTTCTCCCTGCGCTGGGTGGCTTGCGGCGGGTCGCACTCGCGGCCCGGCGGAGCCAAATGGGGCGGCCAGTATCCGGACCGGACTATAACCGGGCCCGTTCCGGCGATCCCATGTCCAGGGCAGCGTACAGCCTGCCGCAGGTCATCGACCTGACCCCAACAGGCGCTGTCGCCAGCACACCTCGAGCAGAAACTCGAGGATCTGCGTGTGACGTTCGGCTTCGGCGAGGTCCACACCCCAGGTGTAGAGGCCATGTCCGGCCAGCAGCACGGCGTGAGCCGTCGGCCACGCCGCGAGCGTCGCCGCGACCATTTCCGCGCAGGCGCCCATATCCTGCGTGTTCGGCAGCACCGGGATGTATTCGTGGTGCTCGTGGGTTGTGACGCCGCTCAGGCCCTTCAGCATCTCGAGGCCGCCGATGTGGATCGATCCGGCGTCGAGGGCGGCAAGCGAGAGCACGGTAGCGGTCACGGAATGGGTGTGCAGAACGGCACCGGCTCCGCGCGCACGAACGAAGGCGAGATGGAGGAGGAACTCCGCCGAGGCACGGCCGCCTCCACTCAAGACCTGCCCGCCCTCGTCCACCTCGATGAGGGCGTCGGCTTCAACCAGGCCCTTGTCCACGCCACTCGGTGCCATGAGCAGACGCAGTGGCTCGCGACTGCTCACCACCGAGAAGTTGCCGCCGGTGCCCTCGGCCCAGCCGCGTGTGTGCAGACGCCGCATGGTTGCGACCAGGGCCGCGCGTGGTTCGAGTGTGTTCATCGGCAATCACCTGTCGCCCGACGGGGCCAGAGTCCACGGGTAGTGAACCACAGGGCAGGCAGGCAGAGCAGGGCAGCGAGGGAGTAGGCGATGTGCAGTGCCCGTGCGAGCTCCGCCTGATTGCCCTCACCCAGGGCCACGTGGCCGATCACGAAGGCGAACACGAGCACCACCAGCCACTGACTCGCAAGCTGGCCCACCAGTCGTGCCGTGGCAACGATGCCAGCCGCGGCACCGTAGCGGGACTTCGGCACCGAGCCCATCAGCGCGTTGGTGTTCGGTGCCGAGAACAGGCTGAAGCCGAGCCCCACCGAGAGCAGCCCGGCGATGAGCGCAGTCTGCGAATGAGTGCCCGCCTGCAGGGCCAGCACCACGAGCCCGAGGCCGGCGAACAGCGTGCCGGTGCTGGTGAGCAGGCGTGGATCCAGGCGATCGGACAACCGCCCGAACAGCGGCGCGAGCAGCGTCATGGTGAGTGGCTGCACCAGCATGACCTTGCCGGCTGCCAGGGCCGAGGCACCCTCGAGATACTGGAGTTCGAGACTGACCAGCACGATGTTGCTGAAGGTGGCCGCATACATCAGGAAGGCGGC